>NZ_JCAKNA010000009.1:0-105580 GCF_059515885.1 Acinetobacter sp. FY683
TAGGGTCTGTTGACATTTGCTGTGCAAAAAAAATAGCGAGAAAGTAAAATTTAATCGCCAAACCAAATCTACTCCTCGCTATGCCTCGTACAATGTTGACTGATCAACACTGGTCTAAGTTAGAAACTATTTTCCGTAATTTTCGTATTTATCTCAAACAAAATCTTCGTAATTTTATTGAAGCTATTCTTTATAGAATCCGTACAGGTTGCCCATGGCGGGATTTACCCGCCACTTTTGGAAAGCCAAACTCCATATTCAAGAAATTTTCTAGATGGTCGAAAGATAATAAGCTATTAAAAATATTTAAGTTAATTTCATCTGATGCTGACCTAGAGTGGATATTTATTGATGCTAGTCATGTGAGAGCTCATCAACATGCTACAGGAATTAAAAATCAGGCTATTTCAAAAAGTATCGGTGGAAACAGTTCTAAAATTCATTTGGCTGTTGATGCTCATGGGAACCCTGTTCAGTTTCTAATAGAGGATGGCACGACCCACGATGTAAAAGTGGCACCTAAATTAGTTGATAGCCTCTACCTAAACGAGACAGAAACTCTATGTGCAGATAAGGGTTATGACTCTGAATCCTTGAGAGAACAGATAGAAAATACGGGTACTCAAGCCAATATTCCTAAGAAATCCAATACACTATCAAATCATGATCATATGGATTGGTATTTATATAAAATCAGGCATTTAGTTGAGAATGCCTTTGCTAGATTAAAGCACTTTAGAGGCATTGCCACACGCTATGATAAGCTAAAGCAAAGCTATGAAAATTCTGTTGCCTTAGCTTGCATCTTTATTTGGTTACCATTATGAAATGTCAACAGCCCCTAGTGCTTCTATAGGAAGTTCCGCTGTGAATGTAGAGGTTAAGCATGTTTCTGATTTAATAGGAAGAGGTTTAACCGTAACAAATACTGTAAATGTGGGTGCATATTCCATAAGTAGAGTGCATACATTCGCAACTGTACAAGATATAGATGCTAATGGGAATACTATAGATATTGATATAAAAGGAAAGGGGGTTGCAGATAATATGAATATGGGTATTCAAAAAATAGATAAAATTGCAAAAGGTAAACCAGTATTTATTACGCATAGTGTTCATGCTTCTTATACCATTCCTATTTTTTTATATGATAGGAATGAAAAATTGATGAAAATGCAGGGTAAAGGTATTGAATATGTGGATTAATCAAATTTTAAAAAGTGTATTATTTTGTTTTCTTATTTTGGGTATAACAGCATGTGGAAACTCTGCTCAGCCAATTAAAGAAACGCAAGAAAGTCAGACAAATATATACGCTCAATTTAAGCAAGCGCAAACTTTATTTAATAATGAACAATATGATGAAGCATTTAAAATTTATAAAGAACTTGCAGAGTTGGGGGATGCTCAATCGCAAAATGCGTTTGGTAATGGGTATCAATATGGTTATTGGGGAGAAGTTGATTTAGAGCAAGCTAAATTATGGTATGAAAAGGCAGCAGATCAAGGCTATGCAGGAAGTATACACAATTTAGGAATGTTTAAATTTAGAGCAGGAGAATATAAACAAGCTTTAGGCTTCTTTGAAAAAGCAGCTAAATTACACAATCCTGAATCATTAAATATCTTAGGTGTATATTATTCTGAAGGAATTGTTTTTCAACAAAATTATAACAAGGCATTAGAATATTTTTATCAGGCTGAAAAATTTAATGATGCATCAGCACAATTTAATATTGGCCAAGCCTATTATTATGGACAAAGTGTTAAGCAAGATTATAAACAAGCATACGAATGGTATATAAAATCAGCAGATCAAGATTATAGTTTAGCTCAAATGCAATTAGCTAATATGTACTTTAGTGGCAAAGGTGTAGAAAAAGATGTTGCTAAAGCTATTGAAATTATAAAGCCATTGGCTGAATTAGGGGATGAAAAAGCAAAATCGAATTTGCAATGGTACTTGGATCATCCGAATTAATAATATGAAGAACTATAAAAATAGGTAAGTATTACGGTGCGAATTTATAAAATATTAAGAATTTTAGTACTCACGTTATTCACTTGTACTTTGGTGGCGTGCAGTAATTCTGCAAATACCGCAAAACTGAAAAATAGCTATAGCCAACAGGAAGTTAATACTTTATTTAAAAAAGCAGAGGTTTTATTTGATGAAGATAAGCCAAAAGAAGCATATAAAATTTTAAAACAACTTGCAGAACAAGGTGATGCGAAATCTCAGAATTCTTTAGGTAATGGATATGAATATGGGTATTGGGGAGAAGTCGATTTAGCTCAAGCTGAGTTTTGGTATGGCAAATCGTCTCAACAGAATAATATTATAGGAATTCACAATTTAGGAACAATTATATTTTTAAAAAATCAACATAAAAAAGCTTTATCATATTTTCAAAAAGCCGCTAGATTGAACTATCCCGATTCTATAAATATGTTAGGTGTATATTACTCTGAAGGTATAGTATTTAAACAAGATTATAACAAGGCATTAGAATATTTTCACCAAGCAGCTAAGCAAAATAATCGAGATGCACAATTTAATATTGGGCAAGTTTATTACTATGGCGAAGGAAAAACACAAGATTATATAATGGCTTATGAATGGTATATAAAATCAGCAGATCAAGATTATAGTCTAGCTCAAATACAGTTAGCAGAAATGTATTTTAGTGGAAAAGGTGTAGAAAAAGATGTTGCTAAAGCCATTGGCTGAATTAGGCGATGAAAAAGCAAAGTCGAATTTACAATGGTATTTGGATCATCCGAATTAATAATATGAAGAAATGTCTCAAGAAAATATTGTATTTTAACCATTTAAAAATAATGGTGATTTATTTGTAAATCCTAAAAATAAGATTCATTAAAAAAGCCCATAACAATTAAGTTATGGGCTTTTCGCTTTTATATGAAATGAATAATTAGTTCATTGTCATTAAGCTTGCATTACCACCAGCCGCAGCAGTGTTAATACTAATTGCACGCTCAATGACAAAACGCTCAAGTGGAATGTTGTAGTCACCAGAGTTTAGGTGGGTAATACCTACAATTGCACCTTTACGGCTCGCAATTTTCTTCTGAAGTTCGAGAAGTTCAGAAGAGTTGTTGTGATGTAAAACAGCTTCAAAATCGCCAGTTTCAATATCATTCACAACTTTAATTTGATCAGCTACAGCTTTAGGCATGCTAGACAAGTGTTTAAGCACAAAAGTATTATCAGCTAATACAACAGCATGGCTACCAACAGCAAAGATTGAAAGAAGCTGTTGAATTTGATCTTGTTCATTTGTTGCTAAAGACAATACACGTTCACGTGGAACAACAACGTATTGGTTACTTTCGCCCGTAGGACCGTGTAACTCATAGCTACTGCCTACACAGAATGCAGGTGGAATTTGCAAGGTATATTGTGGGAACGTTTTTTGTGCCCAAGTTTTGAATTGTTCCAAGACAGATGTATTGTCTGTTAGAGGTGTAATTTCACCTGTTGCGTATGGCGTAGCTAACTTTTTACGGTCACAGTTTTCCATTAAGCGGTATAAGTAAATTGGACCACCAGCTTTAGGACCAGTACCAGATAAACCTTCACCACCAAATGGTTGTACACCAACAACAGCACCAACAATGTTACGGTTAATGTATAAGTTACCCACTTGAGCTTTTGCTATAACAGTTTGAATGGTTTCATCAATACGTGTGTGTAAACCCATTGTTAGACCGTAACCTTTAGAATTAATTTGATCAAGTAACTGATCTAATTCCCCATATTGGTACGTAATTACGTGTAGAACAGGACCAAATACTTCACGTTCTAAGTCGTTAAGGTTTGGAAGTTCGATTAAAGTTGGCGGAACAAAGGTACCATTTACTAAATCATCGCTATTTGCATTACGCATAAGTTGATGAACTTTATGACCTTTTGCAGTCATTTTTTCAATATGGTTTCGGATAATACCTTGTGCCTCTGCATCAATTACAGGACCAATATCAGTTTTTAATAAACTTGGATTGCCTACGCGTAATTGTTGCATTGCGCCTTTTAACATTGTAATTACGCTTTCAGCATTATCTTCTTGAACACACAAAATACGTAAAGCTGAACAACGCTGACCAGCACTGTCATAAGCCGAGTTCACAACATCTAAAATAACTTGTTCAGTTAAAGCAGATGAGTCAACAATCATGGCATTTTGACCACCTGTTTCCGCAATAAGAGGAATTGGTGTGCCTTTGTTGCTTAAACGGCTTGCTACAGTTTTTTGCAAAATTTTTGCAACTTCTGTAGAACCCGTAAACATAATGCCTTTAATGCGGTCATCTTGGCTAAGTTGTGAACCAACAGTTTCACCACGACCTGGTACAAGCTGAACCACAGATTGTGGAACACCAGCTAACCAAAGAATACGAATGGCTTCAGCGGCAATTAATGGCGTTTGTTCAGCTGGTTTTGCAATAACGGCATTACCTGCAACAAGAGCTGCTGCAATTTGACCTGAGAAAATTGCAAGCGGGAAGTTCCACGGACTAATACATAATACTGTGCCCAAAGCTTCAATATTAGTATTTTTGTCAAGATCAACCATTTGAGAAGCATAGTAACGCAGGAAATCTACAGCTTCACGAACTTCTGCAATTGCATTGGCATAAGTTTTACCACTTTCACGGCTAAGAAGAACCATTAGTTCTTGTAAGCGAGATTCCATGATGTCTGCTGCACGAAGTAAGCATCCTGCACGTACATCTTTGTCTGTGTTAATCCAATCGTTTTGTGCATTTGCAGCAGTATTTAAAGCAGCATCAACTTGTTCAGAAGTCGCTTCAAATACATGACCTACAACATCTTTATGATTTGCAGGGTTGATAATGGTAATAGCTTCAACTGTTGTATCCGCAGGAATTTCTTTCCCTAAAGGTAGAGAAGTCCATTGGTGAGAGATCAGTTTTGTTGCTGTTGCATTTAATGCAAGTAGATCTTTATCGTTCGCAAGGTCTATACCATCAGAATTTTTGCGGTTAAAGCCGTATAAATCTTTAGGGAATGGAATGCTAAGATGTTTTTGACCTACTTTACCTTCTTTATTTGCAGCAGCATTAATTGTTAAACGTGGGTTTTCAATTAAGTCTTCAACTTTAAGGTTTTTATCTGCAATGCGATTTACGAATGATGTATTTGCACCATTTTCAAGTAAACGGCGTACTAAGTAAGCCAATAAAGTTTCGTGGTTACCTACAGGTGCATAAATACGGCAAGGTACGCCTAATTTATTTTCAGATTTAGGACCAACAACTTGTTCGTAAAGTGGTTCACCCATGCCATGTAAACATTGGAATTCGTATTGACCTGGGTAGTATTTAGCAGGATCTGCCATTTGGTAGATGGTTGCTAAAGACTGTGCGTTGTGTGTTGCGAATTGCGGGTAAACTTGTTCAGGTGCTGCAAGTAGTTTACGTGCACAAGCAATATAAGATAAGTCTGTATGTACTTTACGAGTAAATACAGGGTAGTCCGTCATACCTTCAATTTGCGCTTTTTTAATTTCGCTGTCCCAGTATGCACCTTTTACCAAACGAATCATTAAGCGTTTTTCACTACGTTTTGCAAGGTCAATAATATAATCAACCACGTAGAAACAACGCTTTTGGTAAGCTTGGATAACAAAACCAATGCCTTTCCAATCTTTTAGTTTTGGTTCGAAGCAAAGACGTTCTAATAACTCTAAAGAAATTTCTAAACGGTCTGTTTCTTCAGCATCGATGTTTAAACCGATGTTGTATTGTTTTGCAAGTAATGCAAGGTTGTAAACTTTACTGTAAAGCTCATCATGTACACGGTCAATTTGCGCACGTACATAGCGAGGGTGTAAAGCAGAAAGCTTAATTGAGATACCTGCACCATCGTAAACATCTTTATCGGCAGCAGCTTTACCAATTGCATGAATTGCATTGGTGTAGTCTTGGTAATAACGTTCTGCATCATGATCTGTTAATGCAGCTTCACCAAGCATGTCGTATGAATAACGGAAACCTTTTGCTTCTAGTGATTCAGCATTTTGTAGTGCTTCACCAATGGTTTCGCCTGTAACGAACTGTTCACCCATCATACGCATAGCAACGTCTACAGCTTTGCGAATAATGCCACGGCTAGAACGTGCAAGAAGACCTGTTAATACGGTGCTTAAGCTTTTTTGCTTTGGTGTTTCCATTAACTTGCCTGTAAGCATTAAGCCCCAAGCAGCAGCGTTTACGAACATTAGGTTACTATTACCTAAATGATCTTTCCAACTACCTTGATTAATTTTATCACGGATAAGTAAGTCACGAGTTGCTGTATCTGGAATACGTAACAATGCTTCTGCAAGGCACATTAATGCAATGCCTTCTTGAGAAGAAAGAGAGAATTCTTGAAGTAGACCTTGAACAATACCAGCTTTACCACTTGAGCCTTTACGTTCACGTAAAGCATGTGCAAGTTGGAATGCTAAATCTTGAATGTTGCCATTAAGTTCATCTGAAAGTTCGCTGTGAGCAAGTAAATTTTCTACACACTCACTTTCATCAATGCGCCATGCCGCATTAATTTTTTCTTCATACTCATTTTTTTCACGAAATTGGGAGATATATTCTAAATGAGGTTTTGAATCATCAATTTGAAATTCGTTTTCAGTGATATTCATGTCAGCATCCTGTGACTACAAAAATTAATAGGTAAAAAACCAGATATAATTTATGATTACAGAAAATTTGATGAACAACTCACTATAATTTTTCTGTTTTTTAGAGAATAATTCTGATGACCAATCATGTAACAACCCTCGATCGTATAGATATTAGAATTTTAGATATTCTGCAGAACGATGGAAAAATTTCAAATATTAAACTTGCTGAGGCTGTTAACTTATCACCAACCGCAGCTTTAGCACGTGTGCAGAAGTTGAGCAAGGAAGGTTATATTTTAGGCTATGGAGCACGATTAAATCCAGATAAATTAAATTGTAGTTTTGTTGTTTTTGTCGAAATATTACTCGATAAAACCACACCAAATGTATTGGATGAGTTTTCCGAAGCTGTGGTGCATTGTCCAGAAATTGTCGAATGCCACATGATTAGCGGTGGATTTGATTTTGTTGTGAAAATTCGATGTTCAAATATGGAAGAGTTTAGAAAAATTTCAGGACAGATTTTGTGGCAGTTACCTGGTGTAAAAGAAACACGTAGTTATCCTGTTATGGAAGTGATTAAGGAATCGAGCCAAATTAAGCTTAAAATGCCAGTTAAACCTGCTGTTTAATAAATGTAGTACTGATAATGTTTAAAATGATTAAGGGGCTATATGCCCCTTAATCATACTAACTGTAAAGAAATAATATTATTTCTTATCGTGTTTCATTTCTTCCATTGCTTGAGCATAAAGTGCTTCAGCGCGGTCAAAACGATCTTCAACGTCTTTAGACGGTGCTTTGCCCATTAAACTTACAACAACAATTGAAAGCGTAGAAAGAATAAAGCCAGGAACAATTTCGTATAAACCTGTATCGGCAAAGTAAGTTTTCCATACAATTACAGTTACAGCACCTACAATCATCCCCATAATTGCGCCATTCAATGTCATACGTTTCCAGAACAATGAAAGAATAATAAGTGGACCAAAAGCAGCACCGAAGCCAGCCCAAGCGTAAGCAACTAAGCCTAAAACTTTACTGTCAGGGTTCATACCTAGGCAAATTGCAACAATTGCAATGAGGATTACCATTAAACGACCAATCCAAACTAATTCGTTTTGAGAAGCATTTTTGCGGAAAAATCCTTTGTACAAATCTTCAGTTAAAGTTGTAGAACATACTAATAACTGACAGCTTAACGTACTCATTACAGCAGCAAGAATTGCAGCTAAAATTACACCTGCGACCCATGGATTAAATAATACTTTTGTGACTTCCATGAACACAATTTCAGGGTTTGCATCAACTACAGCACCGAATTGTGGATTTGCATGGAAATATGCAATACCGATATAACCAACGGCTACAGCACCGCCTAAGCAAAGAATCATCCAAGTCATACCAATACGACGTGCAGCAGGAATTACTTTTACAGAATCCGCAGCCATGAAACGTACTAGAATGTGTGGTTGACCAAAGTAGCCTAAGCCCCATGCCATTGACGATAAAATTGCAACAACACTCAAATCGCCAATTAAGCTGTTTGCGTGTGGACGTGCATTTTCAATAAGTACAGTCACACTTTGTGCATGATCGCCAATTGCAAGATAAGTTACGATAGGTGCAAGTAATAATGCAAAAATCATTAAACCTGCTTGGAATGTATCAGTCCAACTAATTGCAAGGAAGCCACCAATACATACATAGCTGATTGTTGCGATCGCGCCAATCCATAATGCAGTGGTGTAGTCCCAACCAAAGAGGCTTTCAAATAATCGCGCGCCTGCAACCATGCCTGAAGCACAGTAAATCGCGAAGAAAATAAGAATAACGACAGCAGAAATTAAGCGTAAAACTTTTTTTGTATCGCCAAAACGACTAGTGAAATAGTCTGGGAGTGTTAAGGCATTATTTTGAACTTCTGTATGTGTACGTAGACGTCCAGCAACAAGTAGCCAGTTGAGCCAAGCACCAATAACCAAACCAATTGCAATCCATGCTTCAGACAAACCTGAAAGATAGATTGCACCAGGTAAGCCCATCAATAGCCATCCGCTCATGTCGGATGCACCAGCAGACAATGCAGTTACTACGCTACCAAGGCTTCGTCCACCGAGAATATAATCATCAAAATTTGTTGTGGCTTTGTAGGCATATAGCCCAATACCAATCATAGCCACGATATAGAACATGAATGTTACTAATGTGGGATTCAGTTGGCTCATCATTTTGCCATCCTTTGTCAGTCCTAAAAGAATCATCTATCCAAGATGAATTTTTATGCATTTTTTGCAAGTCGCTGATTCAAGCACAAATTTAAAATTACGCTCTGTAATAATTGAGTGGCGCTTATATGTTGTTTGTGAAACGAAATGTAATTTTGGTTACAAAGGTCGATGCAATGGGGCGTTCTCATGTGAACTTTCTATCTATAGAAAATTGAAATTTGCTCTGTGTTATTATGAGTAGTAGCTCTTAATTACAATAATTGGTATGTATAGAATATTTCTAAAATGGTTTATTTTTTCTTTTATAATTTTATTGTGTATTGCATATTCAATAGCTATTTATGCTATAGGCTTAGATCAATTATTAGGTGTGATTTTTAATGGAGTAATTAATGATTTATTAATGTTAACGGCACCAAGCATAGTTGTTGCAATAAGCTTAACGAGATGGCAATTAAAAAAAAGAAAAAGGTAGTCAATTGACTCTTATAAGAAGTTTTTTATTACATCAACATATTAAGTAAGTCTATTTTTAGGATTCTGTTTTGAAGCTTGAGCGGTATTTTAAGTTTTTCTGTTTTGGTATGGCAGCTTTTTTATTATTCACTATTTATTCGAGTATTTCTTCGGGGGATATAGAAGTTGACGGTTATCTCACGAAAATAGGATTGCTACTTATCGCCATTGAATATGGTGTTCTTATGACAACTGATCAACTTAAAAAGAAAGTAACTTTAAAATCTTTAATCGTGCCTGAACCTGAAAAAATTGAAGTAACAGGTATTGGTGTATTTGCTCATGTTTTAGGGAGAATAGGATTTTTCTTTCTTGTTATTGGGTTTGTAATGAGTTTTATAAAATGAATATAAATAAAAAATTTAAAGAAGTATTTTTGTATGGTGGTTTAGGCTGGGGCTTACCATTTTTTGTATTTTTCTCAATTTTAAGGTGGATTGAATATAAATCTCCAGCATTTGGTTCTTTAAGTGTCTTTTTTGTTGTAAGTGTAATAGCAGGTTGCATTTTAGGCTTGATAACTAAGATTTTTACTAAAAATGCTGTGGAGATAAAATTCGATATAGAAGTATTCTGCAAATCCATTTTACTTTTTGCTTTTGCAATTCTTATTTATGGTGTTGTGTACAGATACATTCTTATTTCTAATAGTTG
The DNA here is from genome assembly GCF_059515885.1 of Acinetobacter sp. FY683. Classification (NCBI taxonomy): domain Bacteria; kingdom Pseudomonadati; phylum Pseudomonadota; class Gammaproteobacteria; order Moraxellales; family Moraxellaceae; genus Acinetobacter; species Acinetobacter sp. FY683. Next base: position 10,073 of record NZ_JCAKNA010000009.1, read on the forward strand.
GGATAAGCCGCTTATTGGGACGATTGTTTTACTTATCTTATTTTTTCTTTCTTCATTAATTCAAAATAGAATGATTAAAACATCAATAGTCGAAATTACTGGAAATTAAACACTAAAAATAAGTAATGTTACTTATGATTTAAATTAAACCAAATTTAAATACTACCTTCTCATAGTTTTTTCATGAATACAAACTCATTAAGAATCAGTCTTAAGGGGGAGGGCTTATTTATTTGAAAACTGTATTACTGGTAAAGGCACTAAGAGCTGTACTAAGTAAAAAATATTTAATTGTTAATAAAAATTACAAAATGATCACAAATTTTTTACAAAAAATAATCAATATCATCAAATATATGTTTAATATTGAAAAAAACAAAAAATACTTCCATTACTCCGAAAACTAAATGGTGATTGTATGAATAATAAATTTAAAATTGTTTTTGATACGAAAAATGGCAACTTTGTTGTGATATTAGACAAGGCTAAAAATAGAGTAATTGGAGAGCGTTCAGAGCATGATTTTATATTTGATTTACAGAAAACTGTTTTATCTTTTGCTATTCTATTTTCAACGACATCCCTTATCAGTCAAGAGTCATTAGCAGTTACTTATGACGGAACATTAGCACATTCGAAGTCTAGTACTGATGTTGGTGGGAATTTTAATATATTAATTGGAAGTGATACTGTTAAAGGAATGGTTGAGTTGAGTAATAGTGCACCTGTTGTTGTGGATTATGCTCCAACAGCACTTGCAAATAATTTTATTTTAGCTGGATATTCAACAATTGATAGTGGTACTCAGGTCAATGGTAATGTGATTACGTTAGATAAAGGTAGTCAAATTGGAGATATATATGCTGGATTGTTGCATTCAACTAAAAAGTCACCATCTGTAAATTGTGTAACAAATCCTGTGAGTGATTGTTCTGGAAAAACCTTTTTATCTACACAAAATAATAAATCATTGTCTACAAGTAATAATACAGTCAGTATTTCAAATAAAAATGCAATTAATGTAGCAGGCACAATTAATTCAGGAACCACACAGTTTAATATTGATAATGGTGATGTTATTAATGGTGTTTATGCGAATGCTACAGTGATTCAAATAGATACTATTAATACAAATACAATGCAAACAAATACGAATAAAGTTGTGGTGAGTGGTGATCAGCATCAAACAGAAAACGTGAATATTGGTAACAATATCATTGGTGTGAAATTAGGGGATATTACAGGTGGTACCTCGGTAGATCCAGGTAACGCAAAAGCTTATGTAAATGCTCAATCAAACGTGAGAACAAATAAGCTGTATACGAATAAGAATGAAATGAATGTAAGTGGGAGTAATAACAAGTTTTTAGATATTAATGCAGGGGCAAATACGATTCTTATAGAGAGTGGAAATCTTAAAGCGGGTACTTCAGAGTCGACGAATATTTTTATCTCAGTAGCTGCTAATTCCTCAGTGAGTAGTTCTAACTTTGTGACATCAAGTGTATTAGATTCAAATGAAAATAAGCTCACAATTACAGGAAATGATAATAACGCAGGCAATATTAAAGTCGGACATAATACGATAAGCGTACATAATGGCAATATGATTGCAAATACATCAAATTCTCATGGTTCCGCATATTCTTATGTAGAATATTTCAGTAATTTAGAAAAAAATAAGTTAAATGCTAACTATAATTCGGTGGAAATTGCTGGGGATAATAATGTCTTAAACGATATAGTTGCAGGTTATAGTACGTTTGATATAAAAGCTGGAGATGCGATTGGTTCTGAATCAACATCTACACTTCAGACAGACGATAGGGCTCATGCGACTTCAACGATAAATGTCAATGGGAATACATTAGTTCAAAAGAATAATACCATTACAGTTAAAGGAAATAATAACAAACTTAATAATATAATGTCCGGTTATGCAGATTTTAATTTATCGGTTGGCGAGACAATTGGTGGTAAATATATCGTTAATGGTGATACCGAGATAAGTAACGCACAGTTAAGAATTAACGCGAGTGGTTTAAATATTTATGCAACAGATAATAAAATAAATTTAAGTGGTACTTCTACAATTGATGGCAGTATCAATACTGGCTATATCAATTTTAATATTGATTATGGCTTGGTAAAAAAGAACGATGGAACATTGATAACACCAACCATATACACAAATTCGGCACCGAATACTGCTGATAGTTATATTGATTTAAGACAAACAAATGTCAATGCTACAAAAAATACAATTAGCATTGAAGGAAGTCATACTTTTACTAACCCTAACAGCACACTTTATGGCGGCTATTTACATTATAGTGATAGCACAACAAAACCTGCAAGTTTTGATGTTTTTACAGGTAATACTTTAATTTATGCGAATAAAACGCCTATTTCCATTAAGGAGGTGGCAAATTTCCAAACATATGATTTTACAATTAGACCTGATTTTGCAAATTTACCGACGTCTTTGATTACTGCTGAAACTATTGTTTTAGGAAGCCATGCTTCAAATATGAGTACACCGCAAGCAAATTTAAAATCTGATATTTCTGTTTCATATATATCAGCTGGATCGCTTGTGAAGAATCATAGTGAATTTATTTTAATGAATGCAACAAAAAATTTGGTTGGTAATGGCCAAGGTTCTACTACAAGAGGTGTTGCACAGCAAGGTGTTTCCTTAGTTTATGATGTTGATACTTTTATTAGAAATAATCAGGTAATTGCGTTGGTAGAAGGTGGTCCTGATGATGTGGGGCCAGAGACAAACCCTCAACTTAAATCCTTATTGGAAGGAAATCTATCAGGCTTAATGTTACTTACAAGGAACGCTGACAATATTGCCGATAATATGCTCAAGGCGATCGGCGAACAAAATAATCAACGGGGTTTGGTTCCATTTATAATTTTTAATGGAAATCGCACTCACTATAATACTGGCTCCTACATTAAGTCGGATGGTGGTTCTGTTACCACTGGTGTGAGTTATCAAAATAGCCAATTAACTGGCGGATTGTTTATGGAAAATGGCTGGGATAGCTATAAAACGTTTAATGACTTTGAGGATGTTAAAAACGTACATGGTAGAGGTCATAATAGATTTAACGGGCTTGGTGTGTATGGTCATTATGATTTTATTAATAATTGGTATTTAGATGGTTCTGTACGTGGTGGTAAGTTAAAAACAAATTATGTTTCTGATGACATCATTCATTCAGACACAAAACAAAGAGCAGAATATGAAGTAAGTGGTAATTATTACAGCGTACATTTGACAGGTGGATATGGGTATCAATTAAATGAAAATAATGATTTAGATGTTAATTTGAAATATCTATGGTCTGGAATTGAGGGGCATGATATTGAAATTGCAGGTGAGCAAGTGGAGTTTAATAAACTCAACTCACATCGAGTTAGATTAACTGGCGAAAATAATTATCAGTGGAATAAAGATATTCAATTACTTGCTGGTTTAGGATATGAATATGAATTTGATGGTACTGCAAAAGGAACCGCACTAGGCACATATAATATCGCGGAACCAAGTGTTAAAGGTAGTACAGGGATAGTTACATTAGGTATTCGATATGATCCTGAAATGTTTAAAAATTTTAGTATGGATTTGAAAGCGAGTGGTTATTTTGGTAAGAGAGACGGTGGAAGCGCATTGTTACATCTAAAATATGCTTTCTAATAAATTGTATATCGATGATAAAGAAGCCTCTATATAGAGGCTTCTTTATTTAAAGCTAGAAAACTTATTTCAAGAAACGTTGATAACCTAAGTTATTGGTAATTTCTTCGTATGGATAAGTAATACTTTCTAATGTTTCAATTAAACCATCTGGGTTTTGTTGCGCATCTTCAGCTTCTAAACCAACCAATACACGACCTTCGGCAGCACCATGGTTACGGTAATGGAAAAGCGTAATATTGTGAGTTGGCCCAAGACGTTCTAAGAAAGTGAGTAATGCACCTGGGCGTTCAGGGAATTCAACACGGAATAAACGCTCATTCTCAATATCGGCATGACCGCCAATTAAGTAACGAATATGTAGTTTTGCAACTTCATCATCAGATAAATCGTCTACATCAAATTGAATTTTTAATGCTTCAAAAATATCTTGGCGTTCTTTTTCGCCAGCTTTAAGGCTAATACCAACAAAAACTTGTGCCGCAGAAGCATGACTTGCACGGTAGTTAAATTCTGTAATGTTACGACCTTGTAGTGCACGACAGAAGTTAAGGAATGAACCTTTTTCTTCTGGAATAGTCACTGCAAAAATAGCTTCTTTACGTTCGCCAAGTTCTGTGCGTTCTGCAATATAACGTAGGCGGTCAAAGTTCATGTTTGCACCACAAACAATCGACACCATGTTTTTATCTTCTAGACCATGTTCAGCCACGTATTTTTTAATACCTGCCAATGCCATTGCACCAGATGGTTCAACAATACTGCGACATTCATCATAAGTATCTTTAATGGCAGCACAAATTTCATCTGTATTGACCAATACAACATTAGGTTCAACAATTGGTCCTGAGTTATCAGATTTTTGTAGGCGAATCACATCAAATGGTTTTTCACCAATTTGTGCAACAGCCGTACCATCAGCAAATAAACCAACTGTAGGAAGGATTACGCGTTCATTTGTTTCAAGTGCAGCTTTCAGACACGCAGATTCGTCATATTCAACAGGAATAACTTTAACATGTGGTGCAACATCACCTAAGTACGCCGCAACACCCGCAATTAGACCGCCACCGCCAACAGCCACAAATACATAGTCGACATCACGCCATTGACGTAAAATTTCATTACCAATTGTACCTTGTCCCGCCATAACAAGTTCATCGTCATAAGGGGGAATAAAAGTCATACCGTCTTCTTGGGCACGAGCAATTGCATATTTATTGGCTACATCAAAAGAATCACCATGCAATACAACTTCACCGCCTAAGCGTTTAACCGCTTGAACTTTAATGTCTGGTGTTGTTTTTGGCATAACAATAATGGCGCGAATACCGAGCTTTTGACCAGATAATGCCACACCTTGAGCATGGTTACCTGCTGAAGCAGTAATAACGCCACGTTCCAACTGAGATTTCGGTAATTGACTAATACGGTTATAAGCACCGCGTAGTTTGAAGGAAAAGACAGGTTGTAAGTCTTCGCGTTTGAAGCGAATGTTGTTTTTTAGTTTTTCACTAATTCGTGGCGCTGCTTCGAGTGGGGTTTCGATTGCAACATCGTATACGGTTGCTTGTAATATTTGTCGAACCAAACGAGACAGCATGTTAATTTTCCATCTAACAGTTTAAAATAGGTGCTTATTGTAACAAAACCCCATACATTTGGGCTGTAAAATCAGCAACAAATGTGAAAAATAGTTGAGTAATGTCATGAGTCTATATGCAACCCAAGATGAGAAGAAGCAAGCAGCAGCAAAAGCTGCTTTAAAACACTTACCAAAAGGGGGCATTTTAGGCGTTGGTACAGGTAGTACTGTAAATTTCTTAATTGAGCTTTTACCTGAGCTTCAATTGGAAGCAGCTGTTGCAAGTTCAGAAGCGACTGCGGAACGTCTTAAAAAATTAGGTATCGAAGTTGTAGATATGAACAGCGTAGGTGGTTTAGATGCTTATGTTGATGGTGCGGATGAAATTGATCGTCACATGCACATGATTAAAGGTGGCGGTGCTGCGCTTACACGTGAAAAAATTGTGGCATCTATTGCAAAAAAATTCGTTTGCATTGTAGATGATTCTAAATGGGTGGAACAATTAAGCCGTGAATTCCCACTTCCTGTAGAAGTTATTCCTATGGCACGTTCTGCTGTAGCACGTAAAATCGTTGCTTTAGGTGGTGATCCTGTATATCGCGAAGGTGTTGTAACAGATAATGGCAATGTAATTTTAGATGTTTATAACCTAAATATCTTAAATGCACTTGAGTTAGAAAAAACCTTGAATGATATTCCAGGTGTTGTATGTAACGGTATCTTTGCATTAAACAAAGCTGATGTTGCTGTTGTAGCAACTGATAACGGTATTGAAGAACGTACTGCGGTTTAATAAATTTTTTAAGCAAAAATCCCTCTAAATCTCCCTGAGCGTAGTTTTAAAGCACTGCTTTAAAACAAGCGCAAGAAGGGAGACTTTAAGTAACTTCTTGAAGAGATAATCTCCCTAAATCCATCTTTATTAAGAGGGACTTTACAGGTTTAGGGGGATTTCAAATTAGAAAAGAATAAAAATGACTTTAAGTGATTTACCTGAAATTCAAATTACTCGAAATATTCGATCTACACGTTTAAGACTTCGTGTAGAGCCAACACGTATACGTTTAACAGCCCCAATATTTTGTACAAAACGACAAATTCAAAACTTTATAGATCAGTCTGAAACATGGCTGATTAATACATGGCAAGCACAGCAAAATAAAATTGTAGAAATTGATAGAACATTACCAATAGAAATTCAGTTGTTTAATTTATCTCAGCCTATTTGTATTGAATATTTAACACAGAAAAATAATTTTGTTTTTGATGCTGAAAATTTGATTTTAAAAGTAAGTGATCGCACACCTGAAAAATATTTAAAAGCTTTTGTTGTGGAATATGCAAAAGAACACTTGCCGATGTATTTAAATGAGGTAAGTCGAGAAATCGGTCTAAAATATACAGAATGTAGTATTCGACAACCTAAAACACGTTGGGGAAGTTGTTCTGCTCAACAAAAGATTATGCTAAATAGTGCTTTGGTGTTATATCCAACAGCCGTTGTAAGATATGTTTGTGTGCATGAGTTAGTGCATACTGTTCATTTTAACCATAGCGCACAGTTTTGGCAGTTGGTTCATCAGCATGATCACGTGTATCAAATAAATCAAAAGCAATTGAAGACTGTAGCTACGCCGTGGTGGTGGACTGTAACTTAAAAATATCGGCTATAGCTTTATAAAATTAATCCAAGCTTATGATTGAGCTTCAAGTAATTTTTGAACTTCACTTTGTGTAATAGCATCTTTAAATAAAAAGCCTTGTCCTTGTGGGCAACCCATTTTTTTAAGTATATTGAGTTGCTCTTGGTTTTCAATACCTTCGGCAATGACATTCATGTTTAGCAAATGTCCTAATTTGATAATGCCCTCCACAATAGCAGCACTAGAGTGTTCTTCGGTTATTTTCTCAATAAAGCTATAGTCGATTTTTATACAGTTAACAGGTAAATCTCTTAGATGTGTTAAAGATGAATGTCCTGTACCAAAATCATCGAGCGAAATTTTAATGCCAGCATCATGAAGTTTATTTAAAGCACGTGTTACATAATCTACGCCGTGATCGGCAAATAAATGTTCTGTAATTTCTATTTCTATATGTTGGGGTGAAATACCAGCATCGTGTATACGCTGTAATAAGATTTCTGCGTAGTTATCACGGAAAAACTCAACAGGTGAAGCATTAATTGCAACAGGGATTATTTTTTTACCTTTTGATTGCCAAGTTTTGATATCTGCAAAAATTTTACTTTGCATATCTGCACTAATTTTAGTGGAAAGTTCAAAGTCATCAAAAGCTTCAGTAATGGTTTCAGGGGTAAAGACAGTATTGGATTGAGGGCAGATCCATCTAAGTAGTGCTTCTAAACCGATAATTTCTAATGTTGAAAGGTCAACTTTGACTTGATAATACGGTGTAATGGATTTTTCACGCAGAATACGCCGTGCTGTTTCTATTTGAATTGCTTTATTTCGAGGCTCATTAAACATATTTTCATTGAAATATTGAATGCCACCACGACCACGTATTTTTAAATTCTTTAAGGCGGTATCAGCGCATTGTAATAAGTTAGAAAAATTGTCAGCATCTTGAGGATATAAAGAACAACCTACACTCATACTGCTATTTAATAGCTTTCCATGATATTCAAATGGCTTATGGGTGAGATCTAGGATTCTTTGGCTTATTGCATTGATATCATCAATACTCTGTATATCGTAATAAACGACAGCAAATTCATCGCTTCCAAGTCGAGCAATTAAACTTGAACTTGAGAATTCTTTTTGTAGTCTTTTGGCGAGATGTTTAAGAACAAAATCTCCAGCGGTATAGCCTTGCGTATCATTAATATTCTTAAAATGATCTAAACCAATGATAAATACACCAATATGTCTATATTTTTTATCCGATTTTAATAGATTTTGTACGGTATTTTTTAATCCATAACGGTTGAGTAAACCTGTTAGTTCATCAGTTTCATTGGATATGCATAAGGCATTTTTAACTTGATGGTTTATTTCTTCTTGAGTTTGCAATTGGGTTAGAACATTTTTATGCGCTTGATAGTGTTTTTGTACATTAATAAGACTTACAAACCATTCGACTGTTTTTAGCGCATGAATGTTTGGTTTAGCAAAGGCAAGAAACCAATGGTACTCGTTGTTACTATTTTTAATTCTAAAAGGATGTTGCACATTATGTGGGTTAGTCGTTTCAAGATTTAATAATTCTTTAAAGTTCTCTAAATCTTTATGGTGAATTGCATCGAAAATATCTTGTAATTGTAAGTTGGTTTTAGATGGATTGAGATAATGCTGAAAATCTTTATTAATATAAATGTTGTCTGAACGTAGTATGAAAGCAAAATTTGGAATTTGATTTAATAGTGTTTTATTTTGTTTTGAAATTAGGGAATGTGCTGTCGCTACAGGCTTCTTTAGGTCTGTAAGATCATGTTTTGACTTTATCGTTGTTTTCCGCACTTTTTTGACCTTGTTTAAAGTAGCAGTGGATTTAAAAAAATCACTTGATCTATTTGTGTTTTGACTAAGTAAATTTATAGTTAAAACACGCATTTTTCAACATGCGACTTTTTCCGCTATGTATTCGCTATCATATAGATAAACTTAAATAAATATACACAAATTTATTATTTTAGATGCAATGTTTTTATGACTACTTAAGTGAAAATAATGAGTAGACTAAATAAAGAAGTTAAAAAATCAACAAACTCGATCAAAATTGTTCAGAAAGTTTTTAAACCCTGCCATACTAAGCAAGGAATATATCAATAAATTTTTTAAATTGAGGTAACTAGCGTGATTTCTGTCGGGATTGTTGGTGGAACAGGTTATACAGGCGTTGAATTATTACGTCTTTTATTGCGTCATCCAAATGTGCAAGTCACTGTTTTAACTTCTCGAACTGAAGCTGGTCGTCGTGTAGATGATATGTTCCCAAGTTTACGTGGGCAAACAGATCTTAAATATTCAGATTTAGACATTCAAGAATTAAAGAAATGTGATGTTGTATTCTTTGCAACGCCTCATGGTGTCGCAATGAAACATGCTGCCGAGCTTGTAGCTGCAAATACTAAGGTTGTTGACCTTGCTGCAGATTTTAGATTGCAAGATTTGGCTCAATTTGAAAAATGGTATGGCTTAGAACATGCTTGCCCAGATGTATTAAAAGCTTCGGCATACGGTTTGTCTGAATTAAATCGTGAAAAAATTAAGCAAGCGAGCGTGATTGGTAACCCTGGCTGTTATCCAACAACAGTTCAATTAGGTTTAGCGCCTGTATTGAAAGCTGTTGAAGCATTAGTGAAACCAGAAAGTATTATTATCGATGCAAAATCTGGTGTATCTGGTGCAGGGCGTAAAGCAAGCTTAGGCATGATTTACTCTGAGAATGCAGATAACTTTAAAGCCTATGGTGTTGCAGGGCATCGTCATCATCCTGAAATTGTAGAAGCACTAGAAAATATTTCGGGTCAAAAAGGCGTGTTTGATCATATTTTGTTTGTACCACACTTAGTTCCGATGATTCGTGGCATGTTTAGTACAATTTATATTGATTTAACAGAAGCGGGTCAAACAGCAGATTTACAAAGTATTTATGAGCAATTCTATGCGAATGAACAATTCGTAGATGTAATGCCTGCAGGAAGTTCGCCTGAAACTCGTTCTGTACGTGGTGCAAATCAATTACGTATTGCACTATATAAACCTCAGCCGCAAAAATTAGTGATTTTGGTTGTACAAGATAACTTAGTGAAAGGCGCTGCGGGTCAAGCAGTTCAAAATATGAATTTGATGTTTAATTTTGCTGAAAATGCAGGGTTAGATGTGATTGGGTTATTACCATAAGTAACGCTTTTCAACTACACAGAGAGAATGTTTTCGAATTAAATCTGTGTTTTGAAAAATATTGAAGAAGAGATGACGATGAGCAACATTGAATCTAATGCTGAAGAAAAACAAATAAAGTCGAAAAAGCTACATTTACAAGGCAATATGCCACTTGTAGTTGGTGCAGCAGTTTTGATTTTAGGTAGTGGCTTGTTAGGCTATAGTGTTGGACATCGTCAAGGTTTAACGGTCGCTGGTTATGATGCCGATGCACAGCAACTTGTAGAAGTTGTTGGTGTACAAAAAAATCGATTAGAAACGCTCAACAAATCTTTAAACGCTGCTGTTCAAGAGCGTGATGTTGCTATTAGTAATTCAAATGATTTATTTGCACAGGTGACACAAGCCAAAGCAGATAAAACACAAACCGATAGTATGCTTACAATTTATCGGGAAGTACTTAGACAACGTGGTGGCTTAAGTTTGACAGTTCAAAACTTAGGAGTTAAGCCACTTGTTGATAATGCCTATGAATATCAAATTGATTTAATACAAGTTAGTCCATCTAGAACTAAAGCATCAGGTAATGTAGAACTACGTTTAATCCAAGGTTCTGAAGTTCTTGTGGTACCTATGGAAAGTACCCGTTTTGATTTTGAAGATTTTCAGCGTTTAACTGGACGTTGGACTATGCCTAAAGGTTTCTCGCCTCAATATATGGAAGTGCGTGTAACAGGATCATCTCCAATTGTTAAGCGTTTTAGTTGGGCAAGAGGAAAACCTGTAGATGCTGTTTCAACAACTGTTGCAGACATTCCTCAAGTAAAAGCAACAGTTCAATAGTGTGTGTTTGAATTAAATATGAGTAATTTAAAACGTCAAATTTGTTTGGCTGATATAAAAAATGGATTTTCTCAATCAGGTTTTGTGGATTGGCATTTAAATATTCGCACTAACATGCAAGACGAGAATCATGAAGAGGATGGTGATACAGTTGTTCAGACTGCACCTCCCGAATTTAAACGTCCGCCTATGTACGCCGTCGTTCTATTAAATGACGATTACACACCAATGGACTTTGTTATTGAAATTTTACAAGAAAAGTTCGCAATGAATCTTGACCAAGCTACTCAAGTAATGCTAACTGTACATTATGAAGGAAAGGGTATTGCTGGCGTCTATCCAAGAGATATAGCGGAAACAAAAGCAAACCTAGTCAATAATTACGCTCGATCACAAGGTCATCCTTTACTTTGTCAGATAGAGCCTAAAGATTAAGGGGATCACATGCTAAGTCGACAATTAGAAGTATCATTACGTTTGGCTGTTAGCATGGCTCGTCAAAAGAGACATGAGTTTCTGACAGTTGAACATTTGTTATTGGCATTATTAGATAACGACTCTGCGGTTAATGCTTTAAAAGCATGTGGCGCAGATATTATTGTACTGCGTAAAGAACTAGAAGAATTTGCAGAACAAAATACACCTAAATTAGCTGAAGATAGTGATTTAGCACCTCATCCTACAGAAAGTTTTGATCGTATTTTACAGCGTGCAATTTTTCATGTTCAGTCTAGTGGCGGGGATCGTACTGTTGAAGGTGCAGATGTTCTTGTTGCTATGTATTCAGAGCGCGATACATTTGCTGTATATCTATTAAAGCGCCATCAAATTAATCGTCTTACTTTAACGCAGTACCTATCACATGGTGCGCGTAAACAAGAAGAGCATACAGAGGAAGAAGTAGAAGATCTTGATGGTGAGCAACTATCATCTTCAAATGCAGGTCCTTTAGAGCTGTATACGCTGAATCTAAATGCTGAGGCGCAAAAAGGGAAAACAGATCCTCTCATTGGTCGTGAAAAAGAAATTGAGCGTGCAGCACAAATTTTATGTCGTCGCCGTAAAAACAATCCTTTATTGGTCGGCGATCCTGGTGTGGGTAAAACTTCAATTGCTGAAGGTTTAGCTTGGCTCATTGTGAATGGTAAAGCACCTAAGCCTTTAGCGAATGCAGAAGTTTATAGCTTAGATATTGGTGCATTGGTTGCAGGTACAAAATACCGTGGTGATTTTGAAAAACGCTTAAAACAGCTTTTAAATGTTTTAAAGAAAAAACCAGAAGCGATTTTATTTATTGATGAAATTCACATGATTATTGGTGCAGGCTCAAGTATGGGCAGCACAATGGATGCATCAAATTTAATTAAACCAGCACTTTCAAATGGTACTTTGCGTTGTATTGGTTCTACAACATTCCAAGAATATCGCCAAGTTTTTGAGAAAGATCATGCTTTATCACGCCGTTTCCAAAAAATTGATGTAAATGAGCCTTCTATTTCAGAAACAATTGATATTTTACGTGGTTTGAAATCTAAATTTGAAGAATTCCATCATGTGAAATATGACGATCAAGCGATTATTACCGCAGTAGAGCTTTCTGCTAAATTTATTAATGATCGTTTCTTACCAGACAAAGCCATTGATGTTATTGATGAAGCAGGTGCTCAGCGCCGTTTAAAAGCGGAGCAAGATGACACCGTTATTACGGTTGAAAATGTAGAAGATATTGTTTCTAAAATTGCACGCATTCCTGCAAAAACAGTATCTAAAGACGATAAAACTGTGCTAGCAAATCTTGAGCGTGATCTTAAGCGTGTTGTGTTTGGTCAAGACGATGCCATTGTTGCATTAGCATCAGCAATCAAGCTTTCACGTGCAGGATTAAAATCTCCAGATAAGCCTGTTGGTAGTTTTGTATTTGCCGGCCCAACAGGTGTAGGTAAAACCGAAGTTACTAAACAGCTTGCCAAATTACTCGGTGTAGAGCTTGTTCGTTTCGATATGTCTGAATATATGGAGCGTCACGCTGTATCACGTTTAATTGGTGCACCTCCGGGTTATGTTGGTTTTGACCAAGGTGGCTTATTAACCGATGCAATTCATAAAAACCCACATTGTGTTCTATTGCTAGATGAAATTGAGAAAGCACATCCAGATGTGTTTAATCTATTACTGCAAATTATGGATCATGGCTCATTGACTGATAATAATGGTCGTAAGTCAGATTTCCGCAATGTGGTTCTTGTTCTTACGACAAATATTGGCGCAGAAAGTATTTCACGTACCAATATTGGTTTCATGGAACAAGACAATAGTAATGATAACCAAGATGCAATGAAAAAAGCATTTTCACCTGAATTCCGTAACCGTTTAGACAGTGTGATTCAATTTAAAGCACTACCAACAACAGTGATTGAAAATGTGGTTGATAAGTTCTTAACTGAACTGCAAGCACAGTTGGATGAGAAAAAAGTTATTCTTGAAGTTGGTAAAGCAGCACGTACATGGTTGGCGGAAAATGGCTATGATCGTTTAATGGGTGCAAGACCTATGCAACGCTTAATTCAAGAACACTTGAAAAAGCCTTTAGCTGAAATGATTCTTTTTGGTGAATTAGCAGAAAATGGCGGTAATGTTGCTGTCACTGTTAAAAAGGAAAAAGGCAAAGCTGTAGGTTTAAAACTTGCTATTTTCGAAGATCAAACAGCAGAACCTGCTTAATAAACTTCCATGCTAAAAATAACTCGTGTATACACGAGTTATTTTTTATCTAAATTTTTTAAAGATCATGTTGTGAGGCATTGCTATGGATTTTCAAATTACAAAAATAATCACGACATTCTTTTTATTTTTTATTACGGCTATTGCTGAAATATTAGGATGCTACTTCCCATATTTAATTTTAAATCAAGGGAAAAGTCATTGGTTATGGATTCCTACTGCAATTAGTCTTGCTGTATTTGTTTGGTTGCTGACTTTACATCCTGCAGCCTCGGGACGAATTTATGCTGCTTATGGCGGTATTTATATTTTTACCGCATTACTGTGGCTTAAATATGTCGATCAAGTGAGTCTTAGCCGTTGGGATATTGCTGGAGGATGTGTGGTTGTTATTGGTGCTGCATTGATTATATTACAACCACAAGGTTTAATTCGTTAAAATATAGCAATTTACAGTTGTTATAGAATATTCAAAAAGGATGCTTGTAGGCATCCTTTTTGACATAAATTAATTGATATTAAAGAGCATGTTTTAATTCTTTTCTATGTTGTTTAACTTGTTTTGCGTAGCGTTTACCTTGTTTTTTCATTTTACGATTGGTGTTATAACCCGTTGGACCAACATTATAATATGCCAATGCTTTAGGCATGCTTCCTGCGGATGCTTCATATTTTTTTAAAACATAAGTTCCACAATTCACATTTGCAGTTTCATCGAACAAATCTCCAGGGCAAATATTTTGCCAATAACGTGGAATAACTTGTGTTAATCCTACAGCAGAAGCATTTGATACAACAGTAGATCTGTATGATGATTCTTGGCGAATTAGTGCTGCAATCAGCAGGGGATCCATATTATAACGATCTGCAGTTGCAACAATAATAGGAGATACGCGATCTGCGGTAGTTGGGTTTACAGAGTAGGCACGTTGAATGCCAGAAGATAATTTTGTTGCACGTTTTTCTACAGAACCCATTCCTAACGAAGAACAACCTGTAAAAATAAGCGTAGTCATTGAAATTCCAATAACTTTAAGCATATTTAAGCTTTTTATTTTAGGGATAAAGTTAATGCGTTTTAAAGTAAACAAAATATAAACCAACTCAAACAAAATATTTACCCGAATATAAGGAAAGCATGTATTTATCGTCAAGGGTATATTCGCAATGATTTTATAGAATTTGTTTACAGGAAATGATTTAAATTATGACTTTAAAAATTAACAACTAAATTTAAAAGGCATATAATTTACATCATAGTGATTTTTGATTGATAGACCGATGACACCAGCATGTAAAATTTTAAAATCAAATAAAATAGAATACAGTATTCATGAATATGAGCATAATCAAAATGCTAAAAGTTTTGGTTTAGAAGCTGCTGAAAAGTTAGGTTTAGATGTTCATGAAGTGTTTAAAACTTTAATGGTCACAGATGATAAGACTTACTTTATTGCTGTATTGCCTGTGAATCATCAACTAAATTTAAAGAAAGTTGCGAGTGCCTTAGGTTGTAAAAAATTACACATGGCAGATCCTAAAGATGCAGAACGGCTAACAGGATATCTAGTGGGTGGAATTAGTCCTGTAGGTCAGAAAAAACGTTTAAAAACAGTTATTGATATAACCGCAGAAACCTTAAATAAAATATATGTTAGTGGTGGAAAGCGAGGATTAGATATCGGTGTAAACCCTAAAGATTTAGCAAAGGTATTGGGAGCAAGTTTTTTCGATATTCTTGATATCTAATACAAAAGCACAGATATTTTTGCTTAAAATATAAGCCTTATTTAGTTGAAGTTTACAGTAAAACTCAATGTTATAAAAATCCTCGGGGATATATCTGCATAAAAACCTAAAATGATTAGTTTTTTTTAATAAATGTAATATCGAGATATAGGCAACATCGCGATCAATTTAAAAATAGCCTAAGCAATCTAAGCGTTAACTCACAAAAACGTGGATACATAACAGCTATTTTATGACTGTTGTAATAAGTATTTAAGCGTAATGTGGAAGGAATTAGCTTATCGCATCAAAATAGCCTAAGGAAATTTCTATTTTTAAAAGAAAAACCTATAATCCTATACATCTCAAAAGCAAACAGCAGCACATGATCCTTAATTTTGAATATCAAGAAAATAAAGAAAATCCTGAAGCTCAGACAATCGTATTTATTCATGGTTTGTTTGGAAGCTTAAGTAATTTAGGCATGCTGGCGAGGGCATTTACGGCTACACATCATGTCTTACAAATTGACGTGCGTAACCACGGCAAATCAAGTCATTCCTATGAAGTAAATTATAAAGTGATGGCTCAAGATGTTATTGAAACGCTAGATCATTTAAATATTGATAAATTTATTGCTATAGGTCATTCAATGGGTGGAAAAATTTCCATGAAATTGGCTGAGCTTGCACAAAAGCGTTTAGAGAAGCTTGTTGTATTAGATATGGCACCGTATGCATCGACACAGCGTAACCACGATAAAGTCTTTGAAGCTTTATTTGCTGTAGAAAATGCGGAGATTGAATCTAGACAAGATGCACTACATATTATGCGTGAATATTTAAATGAAGAAATGGTGATTCAATTTTTAATGAAATCATTTAATAAGGGTCATTGGCTTTTTTATGTAAAAGCACTTTATGATAATTATTCAAATATTTTAGATTGGGATGCGATGCATAGTGAAGTTTCTGCCATTTTTATTCGTGGTGGCGTTTCACCATATTTAGCACACGATGCTCAGCAACAAGCTGTTTATATGCAATTTCCAAATGCCGTCATTCATACTGTAGATGGTGCTGGTCATTGGTTACATGCAGAAAAAACAAATGAAGTTTTAGAGCATATACAAAGTTTCATTTAATATTCTAAATAACAATGCATCTGGAGCTACATATATAGGTGCATTTTTTTAAACTACAAACATTTCGTATAATGTATATTATGTTAAATCATGAACACCTAATAATAACTTCATATTTATACTTCCTCTACATAATATCAATAACTTATACAAATAAAACTCCGAAGCAAAAATATGATATGTTGACCTAAATTTTAGTTCATAAAGTTCACTATGTTTGAAGTCAAAAGTATCCATTTAGAACAAAAGATATCTAATGAGAACGAAATTAAATTATTGTTTGATACTGAATCAACATTTCCATGCTTATTCCCATTATTGTTTAGCTTGAAAGTGATACGTTTTCAAAGTTTATCTACGCAATATTCTGATTTGATGGCACTAAAAGATTGGTACATATTTTGGTATAAAAAATACTCTATTTCTTTCTGCAATTTTTTCTATTCTTCAAATTATAATTTTGAACTGATTTATGAAGAAATTGATAATTTTATTATCTACCTCGAAAATAATAATGACTTAAGCCATGTCACATACTTAGGAGGAAATCGTAAAGTAAGTTATATAAATATTAGCAACAAGATCAGCTCTTTTTTGAAATTTTATACTTATCTTATGGATGATTATCTGACTGTAAAGAAGCACCCTCATCTAGATAGAAAAGAAATAGAAAAAATTAAATCAAATATTAAGAAACATATCGAGTTTAAGAAGAAGATTATTAGAAAATCTACGAAAACCATACATAGTGAAAAAAAGTATCTATTTAAAAGTATGACAAGTGAAATGGTTGAAGTACTTTATGAGACTATAACGCCTAGCAGTTCTAACAATATTAATTCTTTTAATCCATTTAAAAATAGACTAACTCAATTTAGAAATTTTCTAATCATTCACTTAATGCTCAATTATGGACTTCGAGTTGGTGAGCTGATGTTGCTAACAGTAAATTCTATCAAAAAGACTCTATCGAATAATGACTCTTATAGTTTAATTATTACCAATACTGATGATGAATATGATGCTAGACGTAGAAAACCTAATATTAAAAATGAATTTTCATGCCGAGTAATAGAATTACACGAAAGAGATTATAGGTTTATAAATATTTATATAAAAGAAATTCGTAGTGATATTAAATCCAATATTTTATTCACATCATTAAAACCACCCTATTATTCTTTGAGTTATTCTAGTATTAATAAAATTTTTAAAATCCTAGATAAAAATATTAAATATAGAATGCCGCATCACTTTGGAGGCTGTGATAAATAATCTAATAATCCAGAAGCATCACTTTCTGTAAAACTTTTTAATATTAATCGAGGAGTTTCTAGGTCAATATTCATCTTTAATCTCTCTTTATTCATTGTTGGACTGTAAAGTGAACGAAAAGCTTATGCTTTCCGATCACCTTATCATTTCCTTAATGTGCAATTTTTCGTTTAGAAAATTTCTCTACTGTTGCCATTACAACAATGAAGAAGATCGGTACAAAAATAACAGCAAGGATGGTTCCACTGATCATTCCACCAAATACACCTGTACCAATGGCTTTTTGCGTTTCAGAACTTGCACCTGAAGCAATGACTAAAGGAATCACACCACAGGTAAATGCCAACGATGTCATGAGAATTGGACGTAAACGCAATTTTGCAGCAGCAACGGTGGCTTCAACCAAGCCCATACCTTCTTCTCTCAACGCTTTAGCAAATTCCACAATTAAAATGGCATTTTTTGCAGACAAACCAATAATGGTGATCATGCCGACTTTAAAGAAAATGTCGTTTGGCATACCGCGAATCATCACTGCAAGAAAGGCACCAATCAGTCCTAGGGGTACAACCATCATTACAGAAAGCGGAATTGACCAGCTTTCATACAGCGCCGCCAATACAAGAAACACCACCAACATTGATAAAATAAGTAAGAAAGTTGTTTGTGACTCTGACTGCTTTTCTTGTAAAGAAATACCTGTCCATTCATAACCCACACCTTTCGGGAGTTGCTGAATAAAAGACTCCATTTCTTTCATCGCTTGTCCAGAAGATACGCCAGTTGCAGGAGCACCTGTAATACTTAATGATGGACGACCGTTGTAACGGTTATATTGCTGCGGTGAATGTTGCCAAACAGGTGTCACAATTTCAGACATTGAAACTAATTTACCACTTTGACTATTCACTTTAATTTGTAAAATGTCATCGACACTCATACGTGATTTAAC
The DNA here is from genome assembly GCF_059515885.1 of Acinetobacter sp. FY683. Taxonomy (NCBI): domain Bacteria; kingdom Pseudomonadati; phylum Pseudomonadota; class Gammaproteobacteria; order Moraxellales; family Moraxellaceae; genus Acinetobacter; species Acinetobacter sp. FY683. The sequence goes on from NZ_JCAKNA010000009.1 coordinate 28,886, forward strand.
ATCTAACTGTACAATCACTTGTTGCATACGATCTTGATTTGGAAAATCATTGACATACATCGAACCCATTGAGGTCGAAATAATATCGGTCACATCACTAAAGTTCACACCAAGCGACTGTAATTTTTCACGGTCAATTTTCAGTTGTACAGAACTGCCTTCTGGTAAACCTTCAGGATAAACATCGATAACTTTGCTACTTTTTGCAGCCAAAGCAAGCAGTTGATCTTGAGCTTGTTGTAATGCAGCCATACCAATATTGCCACGGTCTTGTAAGCGCAATGAGAAACCAGAAGAATTACCAAGTTCATCAATGGCAGGAGGCAATACAGACATCACCTGTCCTTCTGAACTTTCAGCCATTGCATTATTTGCATTCGCAACAACTTCTTGCGCGGTGATAGTACGATCTTCAAATGGCACAAGATTGGTAAAGTACATTGCTGTATTTTGCCCAGAACCACTAAAGCCAAAACCTAAAACCGAGAGATTGTCTTTAATTCCTGTTTCTTTATCTAAGTGGTCTTGAAACTCAGCGACTACTTTACGTGTACGTTCCTGTGTTGCATCTGCAGGAAGCTGAATCGAGGTCATGAACCAACCTTGATCTTCTTCAGGCATAAATGCTGTCGGTACAAGTTTGAAACTTAAAACAAGCGCACCAATAATGCCGAGGAAGCACAGCATAGCGATGGTTTTATGCTGAATCACTTTAAAATGCTGTCGGTACAAGTTTGAAACTTAAAACAAGCGCACCAATAATGCCGAGGAAGCACAGCATAGCGATGGTTTTATGCTGAATCACTTTAAATAAACCACGTTCATAGCGATGATTTAATTTTTCAAAACCACGATCAAACCAAGCAAATACACCTTTTTTCACATGATCTTTATCAATCAGCTTTAACATGGTGGCACAAAGTGCAGGCGTCAGTGTTAAAGCAAGGAATGCAGAAAATAAAATTGAAACCGACATGGTGATGGTAAATTGGCGGTAAATAATACCCACCGAACCCGCTGCCATAGCCATAGGTAAGAAAACTGCTGCAAGTACCAAGGTAATCCCAATAATTGGATTGGAAATTTCCTTCATGGCTTTAGAGGTTGCTTCTACAGGTGAAAGCCCTTCTGTTGCCATAATCCGTTCGACATTTTCAATCACCACAATGGCATCATCGACAATAATACCGATCGCCAGCACCATACCAAACATGGTCAACACGTTGATCGAAAAGCCTGCCAAAAGCATGACTGCAAAAGTTCCCAAAAGTGCAATCGGTGCAACAATGGCAGGAATTAAGGTATATCGTACGTTATGCAAGAAAATAAACATGACAATAAACACCAATGCCATGGCTTCAAGCAAAGTCACAATTACTTTTTGAATCGATACTTTAACAAATGGTGCTGTATCGTAAGGAACCGAAAAATTCATACCTTCAGGCAATGCGGGGCTTAATTGCTCGATTTTAGCTCTAACACCTTCAGCCGTTTTGACCGCATTTGCACCCGGACTCATTTGAATTGCGACTGCAGTCGATGGATTACCATTTTCCAAAATCGCAAAGTTATATGCCTGAGCACCCAATTCAACGCGTGCGACATCAGCCAATCGAACATTGGCACCACTGCTGTTTGAACGCAAACTGATATTTTCAAATTGCTCAACCGTTTCCAATTGTCCTTTTGCAGTTAATGGAATGGTAATTTGTTGCCCACCCAATGCAGGGACATCACCTGTACGACCGGGTGAAATCGGTAAGTTTTGATTTTGAATGGCTGTCGTAACATCTTTAATGCTTAAACCATAAGACACTAAACGTGTAGGATCGACCCAAATACGCATGGCTTTTTCAGCACCAAAGTTTTGGACTTTACCGACACCATCCACACGTTTGAGTTCTTCAATGACATTACGGGTCATATAATCACTCAAATCGACTTCAGTGAATTTATTATTCGGCGAATTTAAACCCACCATCATCAAAAAGCCTGATGATGCTGCATCAACCATTAAACCTTGTTGTCGTACAGGTTGAGGTAATCTTGGTTCAATCGCTTTAATCTTGTTTTGTACATCTACCTGAGCCATTTCAATGTCTGTGCCTGGTTTAAATGTAGCCGTTACGGTCGCACTACCTGAACTGTCTGAACTTGAGTTGTAATACAGTAAGTTTTTCACCCCTGACATTTCACGTTCAATCAACGTCACGACACTATCATTCAGTGTTTTTGGCGTTGCACCTGGATACATTGCAGTAATACTGATTTGCGGTGGTGCAACACTCGGAAAACGCGCAATCGGCAGTTTCGGTATACTCAGTACACCAACTAAAATGATAAATAAAGCAATCACCCATGCAAAAATCGGGCGCCTAATGAAAAATTGAGACATTATTTTTGCCCTCCATTTTCATTGTTACCCGCCTTTGTAGACGTTACAGGTGCTTGCCATTGTTTGATTTTTAAAGTCTGATTCGGCTGAATACGATCAATGCCTTCAACTACAACACGTTCACCTGTTTTTAGACCTGTTTGAACAACATAACTATTGTTAAAACGCTGACCAATTTGCACAGCTCTGTTTTCAGCCAAGCCTTTTTGATTAATGACTGTAACATTTGCCTGACCACTCATATCATGCTGTATTGCTTGTTCAGGCACCAAGATTGCATTATCAATTTTGGCACGGCTTAAGTTGACACGCACATACATCCCTGGCAGTAGTTTTTGATCTGTGTTATTCGCCACAATACGAATAGTGACATCACCTGTATCGGGATCAACTTTGGTATCTGAAAATAATATTTCGCCCGTTACATTGTAAGGCTTGCCTTGGCTATTTAAAATTTCAACTTGATGATTTGCATTCGTGGCATGACCTTGTTGTAAGGCATCTTGTAATTTTTCATAATCACTAATTGATTGTTTTACATCAACATAAACTTTATTAATTTGCTGAACGACCGCCATAGCATTGGTGTCACCTTGACTCACCAATGCACCTTCTGTCACCAAAATTTCACCAATAATGCCTGAGATTGGTGCTGTAACCGTTGCATATTTTAAATTCAGTTTTTGTCGAGTAAGCGTCGCTTGCATTTGAGCAACATCCGCTTTTGCTTTGCTCAATTCTGCTTGAGTATTATTGAACTCTTGCTGACTAATCGCATTTACTTTCACTAATTCGGCATAACGATTGAATAAAACTTGTAAACGAGCAACTTCCGCTTGTACACGATTTAAACTTGCGATATTGCTTTTTACATCTGCTTGAAATATTTCAGAATTTAATTTAAACAAAGGTTGTCCTGCTTGCACATAAGAACCTTGTTTAAACAATACTTGATCGACAATTCCACCCACTTGCGGACGAATTTCTGCCACCCGATATGCAGCAACACGCGCAGGAAGATTTTCAATTAAATTTAATGATTGTGCTTGAACTGTCATTGCACTCACTACAGCTGGAGGTATTTCAGCTGTAGTTCCTTGATTCTCTGATTTGCCACATCCTGTCACAAGGATGCTCATTGCCAGAACTGAACCAACCAAATGAAGTCTTTTTTTCATGATTTTCACGAGAGAGTTTTAGATGCTCACATTATGAAAAACGATTGTTTATGGAGTGCTAACGATATGTGGAGATTGTGTGGAGAGACAAAAAATAGTTTTGATCTTCATCTAAACATGCGCTATTCGAAAACAACATGTATCATTCACACATATTTAAAAATCATCTTATTTTCTGTATGAACAACTCTTTTGCGAATAACCCTCAAATTAACGTCGTAAATAACTTCTCTGAGTTGGTGACTATAGATTTTCACGGCTTAAACAATGCAATTTGTTGGCAACGAAATTTAATGGGAGATTTCAAGGAAATTACAAATAAGCTCTCATTAAATGAAAATATGACTGAAATTTCTATTGAAGATTTAATGGCGCTCAATTTGTCTGAACATGGAAATTTAGCACGAAAAATTATTTTAGAAGATATTCAACACTTAACCGATTTTGGTGCATCACCTTCATTAAACCTATTGAAATGCTATGAGCGTGATGATGAGCTCGATTTTATTTCTACAGATGTTTATTCATTTCATGTTGATCGATCACCCATAGCAACCGATACTTTTTTATGTACTTATCACGGCGCATCAAGCGATATTATTGCGAATGATCAGGTTGAGCAAAAAATTCTAATTCCTGAAATACGTACAAAACTTAAAACTTTATATGATGGTGATGAATCTGGATTTATTCAGTTTCTTGAAGAATATTTCTTTGATTTGCATTATCAGCCTAAAGAAAATGCGAAACCTATTAATTTAGGACATGGTCATTTATGGCGTTTAGCGGTTGATCATCCAACACAGCAAGTTTTACCCTGTGTTCACCGAGCACCTTTAGAAAATGAAGGTGAATATCGTTTATTATTGATTTGTTAAGTATCTTGATCATTTAAAAGCAGCAAGCGACAATTTATGTCGCTTACCTAACCTAGTAATTTAGCCGAATATTCACTTTAAATAGAACGTGTAATACCACCATCAACACGAATATTTTGTCCTGTTATATAACCCGCCCCATTTGATACTAAAAAACTAATAGTTGAGGCAATTTCTTGACTTGTTCCGTATCGTTGTAAAGGTACAGACGCTCGTCGATCATCTGTTTCAGGAAGACTATCAATCCACCCCGGAAGAACATTATTCATTCTCACGTTTTTAGATGCGTATTGATCTGCAAAAATTTTAGTAAAAGATGCCAAACCTGCACGGAAAATAGCTGAAGTAGGAAACATTTCACTAGGCTCAAATGTCCAAGCACTCGAAATATTAATAATAACCCCTGATTTTTGCTGTTCCATAATAGGAGTAACGAATCGTGTTGCACGAATAACATTCATTAAATAAGTATCTAAACCTTGATGCCATTGTTCATCGGTAATTTCGAGAATAGGTGCACGTGGTCCGTGACCAGCGCTATTCACTAAAACATCTATGCGCCCCCATTTTTGGTAAGCCAAATCTACAAGTTTTTGAATATCATCAACAGATTGGTTTGAACCTGTCACACCTATACCATTTAGACTTTTTGCAATTTCTTCACCTTTACCTGAAGATGAAAGAATACCAATATGATAACCATCTTCATGTAATTGATACGCTGTTGCTGCACCTATACCGCTACCACCAGCCATAATTAAAGCTACTTTTTCTACAGTCATTTGTGCTATCCTCAAATTCGATTTATATCTATTTATTAAGATTTAAAACAGAATAACATGCATTTTTTTGTATTTGCCCCGAGCTTTTCTGTGTATTAACTGTAGAAAAACTACTGTATGAAATCATTAAAAAAACTACCCTCACTCAATGCTTTGAAAGCATTTGAAGCCGTAAGTAGACATCTAAATTTTAAACTGGCAGCAAATGAGCTTAATGTCACACAAAGTGCTGTCGCTCAACAAATACGAAGCCTAGAACAAGAATTATCGGTTCAACTTTTTGATCGGCATTCGAAAGGTGTTTCCTTAACCGTAAATGGTCATCACTATGCAAATAGCATTCAGCTTGCTTTTAATATCATTCATGAAGCTACACAGTCGTTTATTGATGAAAAACAGAATATTACAATCAGTACAACACCAACTTTTGCATCTAAATGGCTTATTCCAAGACTTGCTAGCTTTACAGCTATACATCCAGAAATTGAGTTGCAAATTTTAGCGACAGAAAAAATATCTCACTTTCAAAATGATCATGTAGATTTAGCCATACGTTATGGGAATGTGCCATCAAGCGTAGGATTAAATGTTGAATTACTCATACAAGATTCTTTTATTGCAGTTGCGAGCCCCGACTTAGTTAAGCTCAAACACGAATATATGCACTTAGATGAGTTATTTGAATATCCTTTATTACACGATGCCCATAATTTATGGAGTGTTTTTTTAGAACACATAGATTCTAAGATTAGACCTAGGTCACTTAAAAACTTAAGATTTAATCAAACAACATTAGCAATTGATGCTGCAATTTCAGCACAAGGAATTATTCTTACAAATCAACTTTTTATTGATACCGAACTTAATAATGGAAGATTAATAAAAGTAATTGAACAAGAATTGAGTTTAGAAACAGGCTTTTATTTGGTATCACCCCGCTATTCTAAAAAATCTGAAAGCTTGATTAAAGTTCGTGATTGGCTAATTTCACAATTTCAATGAATTGTACTTTTTATAATATTAAGGAACCTACGAATGTAGATTCCTTAATGGTTTTTAATATCATTAAATTATTGAATTAAAATAATTTATTAGTTAAAACTTTTAACATCAATCACAAATCTATATTTAACGTCACTTTTTAACATACGTTCGTATGCATCATTAATACTTTGCATATCAATCATTTCAATATCTGAAACAATATTATGCTTACCACAAAAATCAAGTAATTCTTGTGTTTCCGCAATACCACCAATAACAGAACCAGCCACAGCTTTACGTCCCATAATTAATGGAATGGTATTTGTACTAATTTCACCTAAATATCCAACTAAAACGATAGTTCCATTTAAAGATAGTGTTGGGATATAAGGTTTTAAATCATGGTTATAAGGCACAGTATCAATAATTAAATCAAATTGATTACGTACTTCTTTCATCTGATTTTTATCGGTTGAAATAACAACATGATGTGCGCCTAAGATTTTTGCATCTTTTTCTTTATCGGCAGATCTAGTAAATAATGTAACTTCTGCACCTAAAGCATGCGCCAATTTAATTGCCATATGTCCTAAGCCACCCAAACCAATAACGGCAACTTTAGAACCCGAACCAATATTCCAATGACGTAATGGCGACCATGTCGTAATACCTGCACACAATAATGGCGGCACAGCTTTAGTATCTAAGTTTTCAGGAACTTTGAGTACAAATGCTTCGCTACAGACTATTGTTTTTGAATATCCACCATACGTTGTACGCCCATCATGACGGTCAATACTGGCATAAGTGCCTGTATTTCCATTTTCACAATATTGCTCTAAGCCTGCATCACAAGATGAACATGTACGGCAAGAATCCACCATACATCCTATACCAACTAAATCGCCTACTTTAAATTTAGTCGCCTTTGCACCTAATGCCGTGACCCGACCTACAATCTCATGACCAGGTACAATAGGATAAGTACTAAATCCCCAATCATTGCGTGCTTGATGCAGGTCAGAATGGCAAACACCACAATATTCAATATCTATAACAACATCATCTTCACGCGGATCACGGCGCTCAAATGTATAAGGTGCGAGTGGACTAGATGAAGTTTGTGCTGCATATCCTAAGACTTGTATTGGCATAGGTATTCTCCAAAAATTTTAATCTTCTAAAATGGCTATAAATAAAAATACACTCGATTTATATATACCAATATCACATGAAAAAGGGATTGTGTAAGATAAAACGTAAATTAAAAATTCATTTCAAAAAACTACTTATTTAAGCTTCTATAGCACATACTTTATGTGTATTTTGTATACACAATAGCTTTCTCAAATGGATTGGGATTTTTAAATGATTAAAATATTTTTAGGATTAATAAGCATATTTATCTTGTCTAATATAACAAATGCAGCAGATCCACTTCATGGAACTAAATGGAAAACTGTTGATGATAAACTTCAGAAATCGGTTTCTATTGTTCAATTTAATGAAAGCTCAAATGGCATACTCTCTGCAAAAATTATTCAAATTTTAGTGCCTGAAGATGTTTCTAAATGCGTAACATGTGTTGGCTTATTTCAGAATAAACCTCTTCAAGGTGCCCAAATTGTTACGGGTTTAAAAAATAAAGGTAACAACAGATATGAAGATGGAAAAATTATAGACCCTAAAAACGGTAAAACTTATAGCTTTAATGCACAGTTAGCACCAGATGGAAAAACCTTAACAGGTCGTGGTTATATTGGTATTTCAGCACTAGGTCGTGACCAAACTTGGTTACGCGTTAATTAAATCATTCATTATTATGCTCATAAAAAAGTCTCATATTTGAGGCTTTTTTTACATGGTTTTATGCCCAAATCACAAGCATTGCAGCAACAACAACCCATAAAAGCCCCCAATGATCTGTAGAGACTAATTTTTCTTTAAATAAATAAACAGAAATAAGTAAGCTAAATAAAATTTCAATTTGTCCCAATGTTGTAACTATCGCAACAGATTGCACACTCATAGCGGTAAACCATCCTAAAGATGCAATACAACTACTAAAACTGATTTTAAAAACTAGACCTATACGATCCCACATTGCCCATAGCGTTGAGCGCTTAAAAATCATTAAAAAGACAAGAAGTACCGCGCATTGTATGCCTGTAATTGTAAATAAAATCCAAGCTGCACGGTGTAACACAGGCAACATATCAAGTTGTAAGCTGGCTTGGCGTACCAATAAAGATGTGATCGCAAAGCACAAACCACTACCTGTGCCAATAATGAGCGTATTCCAAGAAAATTTAGTGCTTTGAATACCTCCTTTGCTTAATAAAAAGATAGCAAAAGCACCTAAAAATACACCTAACCAAGCCAATAAACTTAAATGCTCACCTAGTAAAATCACACCAATAATTGCAGCAAGAATAGCCTCACTTTTAGCTAATCCAACACCAATGGCATAATTTTTTTGACGAAATAGTCGAACTAATAAAATAGTCGCTAAAATTTGGCTCATTGCTGCAATAAAAACAAATATCCAAAATTTTGCATGAAAACTTACATGTGCCGTGACTGTTTGTTCTGTATAAAGAAAATTTAAATATAAACCTGCAATTGGAAATGCAAAAATAAATCGTGCAAGTGTTACGCCATAGCCATCTACTGAAGTGCTCAACTGTTTTTGAAAAGCATTACGCCATGCCTGCATAAATGCAGCCATTAATGTGAAGAGAATCCAGCTGATCGCCATGAAAGATGACTTATCCTATAAATTCAGGCAAATGTACTCCTTTCACATTGCCATTTCTAATAGATATTTTGGTTAAAAACTTAAATGTTTAGAAGTTGTTCATCTGACTATTTTACTAAAATGTCATGGAACATTTTACGGAGCCATTGGTGGCTTGTTTTATGATGACATGACATATGCCAATATTGTTTTACTGCGTATGTAGGAAAAGAAATTGGCGCATTAAAAATTTGTAAATTACCACGCGATAAAAGCACTTCGCTCAAATAATAAGGCACAGTGGCTATAGCATCCGTTTCTTGTACAACTAACCCCACACCTAAATAACTTGGCAATCGCATTAAAATATTACGTTTCAAATCTAAATTTAAAAGTTCATTTTCAATATGGTAGTGCCCAATACCTGCATCAATATCAATATGCGACTCTTTTAAATATTGTGCTGTTGTAATATCAACATCTTTTAATCTTGGATGGTTTTTTGATGCAATCACGACATAATATTGTTCAAATAGCTTTTGTTGATAAAAGCCATTTTCTAAATGTGGTAAGAACCCTAGTGCAAGATCAATTTCACCATTGGCCATTTGATATGTTGTTTCAGTTGTGATTGGACGTACATTTAAGCGAATATTGGGTGCATATTGTTTCAAATATTGTGAAATTTTAGGTAATAACACCAAATGTGAAACATCAGTCATAGCTAAAGTAAATTGCTGTTGAGATGTTGTTTCATCAAAAGCAACATTAAAATTATTAATCGTTTCAACTTTATTGAGTGCTTCACTAATGAGTGGGAACAACTGCTTAGAAAGTTCAGTTGGCACCATTTCATTACCAATACGTAAAAATAAAGGGTCGTTATAGTGTTGACGTATACGGTTTAGAATATTACTTACTGTAGGTTGATTCATACCTAAATGTTCAGCAGCAACAGACACACTCTTATGCTTATAAACATATAAGAATATATTGAGCACCTTACAATCGAGTTCAAACACTTAAGCCAATTCCTTTTTTTTATAACAACACAGACCTATATCATCTGCTTTTTAGCGTTATTTTCAATGTGAAAAATATACAATTTACTTTTTATTTTAATCTTATACTTATAAAAAAGTAAGAACCTATACAAGATAAGTTCTTACTTATAGTTAAAACAGCTTATTTGTAGAATTAATCGGCTGAAATATCTTCAAAAAGAACAGAAGATAAATAGCGTTCACCAGCATCAGGCAGAATCACAACAATAGTTTTTCCTGCATTTTCAGGACGTGCAGCCAATTTTGCAGCAGCAGCCAAAGCCGCACCACTTGAAATACCTACAAACAAACCTTCAGAAGTTGCAGATTTACGCGCAAAGTCAATTGCTTCAGCACTTTCAATGGCAATCACTTCATCTACTAAGTCTAAATCTAGGTTTTTAGGAATGAAGTTTGCACCAATACCTTGAATTTTATGAGGACCAGGTGTTAAGTCTTGTCCTTTTTTCGCTTGACCAATAATTGGAGATTCTGCAGGTTCAACAGCAACAGAATAAAGTGCCTGTCCTTTTACTTTTTCAAAGTAGCGTGAAATACCTGTAATAGTTCCACCTGTACCTACACCTGCCACAAGAATATCTACTTTACCTTGTGTTGCTGCCCAAATTTCAGGACCTGTTGTTTCTTCATGAATTTGTGGGTTTGCAGGGTTTGCAAACTGTTGTGGCAAGAAGTATAGCTCAGGATTTTCAGCAACAAGACGCTCAGCTTCTTCTACCGCACCTTTCATACCTTTAGCAGGTTCTGTAAGAACTAAATTTGCACCTAAAGCCTTTAATACTTTACGGCGTTCAACACTCATACTTGCTGGCATTGTTAATGTAATGTCGTAGCCTTTTGCTGCGGCAACAAAAGCCAAAGCAATACCCGTGTTTCCACTTGTTGGTTCTACAATATGCATACCCGCTTTAAGAACACCACGTTTTTCAGCATCTGCAATCAGTGCGGCACCAACACGATCTTTTACGGAAAATGCAGGATTTCTACTTTCAATTTTTGCTAAAACAGTTGCACCATTTGCTAAGCGATTAATACGAACTAACGGCGTGTTACCAATCGCTTCTGCGTTATTGCTATAAACTGCAATTCCAAGATTATCGGGAGTTGTGAATGCTGAATCTGTTGTCATTTTAAATTCCTATATCATTATTGAATCTATAAGATGAAATTATCATACATCTTTATGAATATAGAAGCTTAAAATTTATCTCATAATAGTTACAAGAAAATGTGATTAACTTTCAACTAAATATGAATAAGACTTCGATTTTTTATGCTATTAAAATTGAAATACCGCTATAAAAACCCAATATAAGGTTAAACTTATGTAGTTATATCAAGATGATAATTAAATTTTTTCTTAAAGCCTTTTAAAATCGTATCTTTATCTATTCACCACATGTATATGTCATTTATAGATATAAGAAAAATAAGTAAAAAAGCTTCATGTGAATTTAATGCGATATAACCATCTACGTAGTCATAATATTTAGGAAACATAATGTCTAACACGCGCTATAGTAAGATTTATCGCAATCTAACAAAAAAAATTCTAGATAAAATTGTGACGCCTCAAGTATTAGGGAATACTGCCGAGCTTGAACAAAATGTTGCACAAAGCTCAGATAAAACAAAAATTTGTTATGTAATTGAAGATCCTTCTGTTAGCAACACTGTACTTATAGACAAAGAAGCTTTAGAGCGAGGATTACCTTCTTTATTCTCTCCATTAGAAATTGCAAAACTGAATGAATCCGATTCAATTCTAGCGTTAAACGAAACAGAACAAACAGATGAAAATTATCACTATTCAGCAAAACTTATACGCTTAATAGAAACTTTAGAAAAAAATACAGAATACGATATTCAACTTATTCCTGTGACTGTGTTGTGGGGGCGCGCACCTGAATATGAAAATTCATGGTTTAAAGCACTATTTGCAGATGCTTGGGCAAAACCCAACAAACTAAAACAAACTATTAATATTTCTTTATATGGGCGCGATAACTATATCGAGTTTCATAAAGCACTTTCTTTGCGCGAACTCATTGAAAAAGCAAAAACTGAACACCCCAACTTCTCTCCTGCTCATTTAATTGTTCAAGAGCTAGATGAAAATTTTAATAAACATAAAGAAGCCATTTTAGGTCCAGACTTGTCTGACCGCCGTAATCTAATTAATAAACTAATGAAAACGGAAGCTGTACAAACAGCAATTCGTAAAGAAAGTATTGATAAAAAAGTCAGTATGTTTGAAGCAGAAAACCGAGCAAAAGGTTATTTAACCGAAATTGTCTCCGATTTTTCATATTCAACATTACGTTTTGCTGAGCTTGCATTAACTAAACTTTGGACGCAACTTTATGATGGCATTGAAGTTCATAACTTCGATACTGTACGTGAACTTGCTAAAGACTATGAAATTGTCTACACACCTTGTCATCGTAGTCATATTGACTATTTACTCTTGTCTTATGTGATTTTTAACCGTGGTCTCATGGTTCCACATATTGCAGCAGGTATTAATTTAAATTTACCTGTTGTTGGGCAAATTATGCGTGGTGGTGGCGCTTATTTTATTCGCCGTACATTTAGTGGTAATGCACTTTATTCATCAGTGTTCAAAGAGTATTTACATAGCCTTTTATTACGTAATACTCCTCTTGAGTACTTTATTGAAGGTGGTCGTTCACGTACAGGTTTATTGCTACCACCTAAAAAAGGTATGTTGGCAATGACTATTGAAAGTCATTTACGCGGTTCAACTAAACCTATTGCTTTTATACCTACGTATTTTGGTTATGAAAAGCTTATGGAAGGCACTTCTTATTTAAATGAACTAAATGGAAAACCTAAAGAAGCAGAATCTTTATGGGGGATTTTAAATTCAGCTCGTAAAATTGAAAAAGTGTTTGGACAAGTTTATGTGAACTTCGGAGAACCTATTCTTCTAAATGACGTATTGAAAGACAATAATGCTGAAGAAATCAAACTCAAATTAAACGATGAACTACCTGAGGCTGTAGCCCAAACAGTTGATCAGACAGCAAATGAAATTTTAGAGAATATCAATAAAGCAGTTGTTATTAATCCTATTTCTATTATTTCATTAATTCTGCTGAATACAGAAAATCATACGCTTTCTCAAAACAAATTAAGTCAACAAATTGGTCTATTCAGAGATTTGTTGAAGTCCTTAAAATATGATGCACGTATGATTATTACAGACTTATCTGATGATGAAATTATTGAATATGCACATAAATTAAAGCAAGTCGAAATATATACGGAAAATAATGAAACACTTGTTCGTGTTACAGAAAGCCAAAAAATTCTACTGAGTTATTTTAGTAATAACATTTTACACTGCTTTATTTTACCGTCACTTATTTGCGCCTTAATCCAGTCAGATATAGATTCAACAAACATAATTAAACATCGCATCACTCAACTTTATCCATTCTTCAAAGAGGAGTTTTTCTTAAAGTGGGATGAAAGTGAATTAGATCGTGAAATTGATAAAATATTACAAAAACTCTCTGAGCTAAATGCGATTCACATTCAAAATGGAAAAATAAAGCCATCTTCAAGTGATACGCACAATATTGTAATGACATTGGCAGCACTTTCTGAATTAAGCTTGAATAATATGGTTCTTATTTCTCAACTCATTCCGAAATATAGCTCAAATATTGATTTGGATTTAAAAACTTTAGAGAAAATGGCTAAATCTGCATTAAAAAACTTATCAACTCATGAAGAATTTAAGTCTGGTTATTATTTTGATAGCGCAACATTACGTAGCTTTGTAAATGCCTTAAAACAGCATCAATTACTTATCTCGAGCCATCCTATTATTCGACCGATTGCTGAGTTTGAAATGAAAACTTCAAACTACTTTTCTTGGTACAACCCTCAACTCACAGAACTCATTTATATATCCAATCAGTTTTCAGACAAAGAGTTAAAACAGTTTAAAGAAGCTACTAAAAAATAGGTTTCCATATAATATTATTTACTATTTTTTAATAAAGCTATCACATTTACTTATAAATAAAATTTGTAAGTATATAATAAATACCCATTAAAAATTAGACTAAATGCCCATGAATAAAGGGTTCTAGCATCATATACTAGAATCCTTTATTTCATGGGAATAGTGATGAACAGCGGGTTAAAGATTCATTCTATACAGAACTCTTCCGAGATTTTAGTCGGTGTTTTAAAAGCCATTGCGAATACAGATCGCCTTCTCATTTTATGTCATATTTCTAAAGCAGAACTTAATGTTTCTCAAATTGAGCTTGTGACAAAGATCAACCAACCCACCTTATCTCAACAGCTTATGGTTTTAAGAAAAAGTAATGCGGTACAAACCCGTAGAGAAGGTAAACAGATTTTTTATAGTATAAAAGATCATAAAATAGTGGAATTATTGAAAAACCTCGATCACTTATATTGCGCTTAAGTTATTTATTTTTCTCAATAAAAAAAGCTAAGAAAATCTTTAAAAGATTTCTTAGCTTTTTTTGTGCATAATATATATGAATTTGTGATTTAAAAAAAATTATGCGAAATATCAAGTCTACACTTCTTGAAAAAATACCTGCTTGGTCATGGTTGCGTCATTACAATCAAGATGCCTTTAAGTCGGACTTGTTATCTTCACTCATTGTCATTGCAATGTTAGTACCACAAGGAATGGCTTATGCCATGCTTGCGGGTCTACCGCCCGTTATGGGGCTTTATGCCAGTATTGCTCCAATGATCATTTATGCCATGGTTGGTAGTAGCCCAACCTTGTCCATTGGTCCTGTCGCAATTATTTCAATGATGACTTTTGCCACTCTAAATCCATTATTTGAAGTTGGTTCTCCAGTCTATATTCAAGCAGCATGCCTCCTTGCTTTGCTTGTTGGTATTATCTCTTTATTTCTAGGTTTATTTCGTTTCGGTTTTTTAATTCAGTTAATTAGCCACCCTGTAATCAAAAGTTTTATTATTGCATCTGCACTTTTAATTGCCTTGGGGCAACTTAAATTCCTATTTAATGTTCCGTTAAATGCAAACAACATTCCTGAATTTCTGAGCAGTCTTTTCAATTACTACTCTTATATTCATATACAAAGCCTTGTCTTTGGTACATGTGCAATCTTATTTTTAATCTTTGTACCGAAAGTTTTTAATCTTCAAACAGTGCGTAAGTTTTTTAGTTCTTCAAAATTTTTATCACGTGCTGTTCCTTTATTTTTGGTTGTTCTCTCTATTGCTTTGGTTTATTTCCTAAACCTGCAAAATTATGGCATTAAAACGGTCGGAGTTATTCCGTCAGGTTTTCCCCCATTAAATATGCCCTATTGGACATGGGATTTAGTTCTAAAACTACTTCCAGGTGCGGCAATGATTGCAATGATCAGCTTTATCGAGTCATTGGCTATTGCTCAAGCAACAGCATTACAACAACGTAGCCAACTTAATAGTAATCAAGAATTAATTGCTTTAGGTTTTGCAAATATTGGAGCAGGTATAACATCTTCATTTCCTGTAACAGGTAGTTTGTCTAGAACGGTTGTCAATGCCGATGCAGGTGCAAAAACATCAATGGCAGGTGTGTTTTCATCTTTATTTATTATTGTTGTGAGTTTATATTTTACGGGCTTTTTTAGTGATTTACCTTTAGCTGTTCTTGCCGCAACAATTATCGTGTCAATTTGGAAACTGGTTGAATTCAAACCTTTTTTTGAAACATGGAAATACTCCAAAGCCGATGGTATTGCAATGTGGGTAACTTTCTTTGGTGTAATTTGTATTGATATTTCAACCGGTCTTATTATTGGGATTATTTCAACATTTATTTTAATGCTGTGGCGTATTAGCCGTCCCCATATTGCTGTAATTGGTTTAATTGAAGGTACACATCACTTTAGAAATATCCAAAGATATGATGTGGTAACAAACCCGCATATCTTATCTATACGTGTAGATGAAAATTTAACTTTTTTAAATGCAAATGCACTTAAAGGCTTTCTAATTAATGAAGTAAGTAAAAATCACAATTTAAAACATGTTGTTTTGAATTGCTCAAGTATTAGTTCTATCGACTTAAGTGCATTAGAAATGCTAGAAGACTTAAATCTAGAATTGGCAAAACTCAATATCTGCTTAAATCTATCCGAAATCAAAGGACCTGTTATGGATAAATTAGAAAACTCTAAGCTTTTAACATATTTGAAGGGACAAGTTTTCCTGACTCACTATAAAGCAATGCAAGTACTTTCCAAGGATGTAAATATCGAGTAAATTACTGCTCATAAAAAAAGCTTTATTTTTTTAATAGAGTAAAAAATGGTGTTATATTTTTTTTAAATATGATGTAAAACAATAAAATTTGACTGTAAAAATAAGAGCTTATATTTTATATCGAAATTTTTTTTTAGCTAAATCTATTTTCGGTATAAAATACGCAACTAATTTTATATATGTCCTCGTAGTTTCTGACAAGGCCCCCTTATGTTTTCTGCTTTTACGCGATTAAGTTTAGTACAAAGAATTATTCTAGCCATTATTCTTGGTGTTGCCGTTGCAATCGTTTTCCCAACTTCTGCACATTATTTAAGTCTACTTGGTGATTTATTCATTAAAGCACTTAAATCGGTTGCCCCGATTTTAGTATTTGTTTTGGTTTTAGCATCTATTGCAAACTTTAAAATCGGAAGCAGTAACGCTTACATTAAGCCAATTATGGTTATGTATGCTGTTGGTATGTTCTTGGCTGCATTAAGTGCAGTTATTGTGAGTATTCTATTCCCAAGTGAATTATTCTTAAAAGTTGCTGCAACAGATATGGCACCTCCAGGGAGCTTGGCTGAAATTTTAAAGAACCTTCTTTTGAGTTTTGTAGCAAACCCTGTAACAGCAATTAGTGAAGCGAACTTTATTGGTATTTTAGCTTGGGCTGTTGCTCTAGGTATTGCTTTTCGCCATGCCTCAGATCCAACAAAAACAATGCTTAAAGATGCTGCCGATGCTGTAAACCGCGTTATTCGCTTAGTAATTTCATTTGCACCTGTAGGTATTTTTGGTTTAGTTGCTGTAACGTTTGCAGATGCAGGTTTAAAAACATTATCAAATTATGTACATCTTCTTGCTGTATTAATTGGAACTATGTTCTTTGTTGCATTGGTCATTAACCCTTTTATGGTTGCGATTATGACTCGATCTAATCCGTACCCATTGGTTTTTCAATGCTTACGTGAAAGTGGTATTACTGCTTTCTTTACACGTAGCTCTGCTGCAAACATTCCTGTAAACTTAGATTTAGCAAAACGTTTAGGTGTTCCAGAATCTACTGCGAGTGTTGCAATTCCTTTAGGTGCTGCAATTAACATGGCTGGGGCATCTGTAACAATTACCGTTCTAACATTAGCAACAGTAAATACTTTAGGTATTTCTGTAGACTTTACAACAATGCTAATTTTATCTGTTGTTGCAACTGTTTCTGCTTGTGGTGCTTCGGGCGTTGCTGGTGGATCCTTACTTCTTATTCCTGTTGCTTGTGGCTTATTTGGGATTAGTACAGATATCGCAATGCAAGTTGTTGCAGTAGGTATGGTCATTAGTGTGTTACAAGACTCAACTGAAACTGCACTTAACTCTTCGACTGACGTATTATTTACAGCAGCTGTAGATCGTGGTTTAAGATAAGCTATTAAAAAGCTAACTTAATTAGAGAGCTATGCCATTTCAAACTTTGCCATATTGGCTACAATTTGGGACTTTTTTTCTAGCGATTAATGCAGGAATGGTGAATGTACTTGGTCTTGTGACTGTGCTTCACCAATCTATTTCACATATGACAGGCAATGTCAGTATGTTCGCTTTAGCCCTTCTTGATTGGAATTTCGCACAGCTTTTCTATTTATTCTTAATTATTGTTTGTTATGTAATAGGCTCATTTTATAGTGGGCTTATTTTAGCAAACAGCTATTTTAGCTTAAGCCGCCGTTATGGTTTACCACTAAGCCTAGTCGCATTATTTATTTTTTTCTGTTGGGCAGTTTTACCCTACTATCCTCAATATGCGCTATTGTGGGCAAGCGTAGCGATGGGTATGCAAAATGCAATGATTAGCCATTATAAAGGCACAATCATTCGTACTACCCACCTATCTGGCGTACTGACAGATTTAGGTCTGGTTTTAGGCTACTTCCTTCGTGGTTTAGATGTTGATAAAAAGCGTATTACGCTACATTTATTCATCCTCATTGGTTTTTTAATTGGCGGGATTCTCGCAGCAGCGATTTATCCACGATTAAAATTAGATGCTTTCCTTGTACCTGCATGCTTAAGTTTTATTTTAAGTATCATTTACTGGGGCGTTTATTTCCGTTATCGACATAAATTATAGGTTCTTAATTTCTCATGGTTAAAAATGCACTTCAAGCTCAACTACTTAAAGCAGGTTTAGTCGATAATAAAAAAGCTAAAAAGCTATCTAAACAAGCTGTACATGCAAAACGTACAGGTGAAAGTACAGATGTGGAAATCAAAGCTAAAATTGAACAAGATAAACAAGCAAAATTTGCAAAAGATCAAGCAATTGAACTAGAGAAAAAAGCAGCGTTGCAAGAAAAAGAATTACATGCCGCGATTGTTCAAATGATTAAGCAGCACAAAATCCGTGATACAGATGGTGATGTTGTTTATCAATTTATTGATGAAAGTAAGATTAAAAAAGTATATATCAACCAGCAAATTTATAATGCTTTGGTTACAGGTAGCCTTGTCATTGCTAAAGATGGTGAAAGTTATGCATTTTTACCTAAAGCACTTGCAGATCGTATCAATAGCAAATTAGAAGGTTTTATCATTGTAAATAATTCTGAAACAAACGAAGCAACAACCGATGAAGAAGATCCGTATGCTGCTTATGTTATTCCAGATGATTTAATGTGGTAATAAGTTTGCTCTAAATTTAGGGCAAACTTATTCAAAGAATTAATCAAAATCTATTGTAAAACCTGCACTATTTGATTTTCGCCCAGGGATCATGAAATTAGTATTACTGTTTCTTTGGGCATCATATTCTTTTTTTGTAATCTCTCCTCGTTTAAGTGCGTTATTTAATGTTTGCGCTCTTTGAGAGTTCACTTCCTGATTTAAACCTACAATATCATTTTGACCAATATAATATTGTGCACGGTCATAAGCGCTCATATTAACTGTTGAAGAAGCATCCCAATTGGGTGTAGGCGTCGGTACTTCATTTTTTTTAGCTAGCTCAAAAAAATCAACTTTCTCTTTGGATGAATTGGTATCTGGCATTGTATTCTGATGATCTTTCTGAATAAAAAGCTTACTTTTAACATTTGTATCCGCATAAACTACGGATGTAATAGCCAATACATTTATCACAAAAAATGAAATTATAGTTTTCATAAATATCTCTCATTAGGAATAAAACTTAATTTTTATTATTAGTAATTCTAAATAATTTATATTTTTTTATTGTTACATTCATGTGTACACAATAAATTTCACATGAAATGCTAGATATTCTCACATCCCATAGTTGCTATTGTTTTCATGCTAAAATGACATTCATAAGCTTAGATCATGTTTTCTAATAGCATGATTTACAAGATTCCATAACTAAGTGAGTTTAAATATGTTGAAGTGGTTTGAAAAACTATTGAATCCTTATCCAAATGAAGGACTTAATAAGCCACTTCCCACAAAGTTTTTCCCTTTTGTCTGGCAGGCATCTAAAGGTGTACGTCCTTATTTATTTATATTAATTATTTGTACTGCTGGCGCTGCCAGTTTTGAAGCTTTATTTTATGCAAAAATTGGCGACTTAGTGAATTGGCTAAGTAAAAGTCAGCCTGATACCTTTCTTGCTAATCATCAAGCTAATTTAACTATTTTAACCTTTATTTTATTTGCCAATATATTCTTTGCAAATTTCCAATCAATTATTAAACATCAAATTTTATATAGTACTTTTCCAATGCGTTTACGCTGGAAATTTCACAATTTACTTCTGCAACAAAGTTTAGATTTTTTTCACAATGATTTTGCTGGACGGTTGTCCTCAAAAGTTATGCAAACTGCATTAGCAGTACGTGAGTTCTGGGTTATTTTGGGCGATATACTTGCCTATGTATTTATCTATTTCTTCACCATGATCATTGTTTTAGGTTCAATCTCACCGTTATTAATTGTGCCACTTTTAGTTTGGTTTATACTTTTCATTTGTGCTGCACTTTATTTTATTCCACGATTAAGCAAAGTTTCACATGCACAAGCAGATGCTCGAGCAGTCATGACTGGTCGTGTAACAGATGCCTATACAAATATTCAAACTGTCAAACTTTTCGCGCATGCTGGACGTGAAAGTCAGTATGCAAAAGCCTCTATGAAAGAGTTCATGGTTACGGTTTATAAGCAAATGCGTTTAGGCACAATGTATGAAATAAGCATTAACTTACTCAGTATTGTTTTATATGTTGGTGTACTTGGAACTGCTATTTGGCTTTGGACAATTGGTAAAGCTGAATTAGGTGTTATTGCTGCTGCAACGGCAATGATCCTAAAATTAAATAGTATTGCTGAGTTTATTATGTGGCAAACATCTGCATTATTTGAAAATGTCGGGACGATTCAAGATGGTATGAAAACACTTGGTCGCCCTATTAGCATTCAAGATAAAGAAAATGCCCATGAACTTAGCATTAAAAATGGTGAAATTAGCTTTGAAAATATCACTTTTGCATATAACGATAAAAATGTGATTGATCACCTTAATTTAACCATTAAACCTGGTGAAAAAATTGGAATTGTAGGACGTTCAGGTGCAGGTAAATCCACACTTATTCAACTTCTTCTTCGCTTTTACACATTAAATGAAGGCAAAATTCTAATCGATGGTCAAAATATTGAAGATGTAACTCAAGATACATTAAGAAAAAATATTGCCCTTGTAACGCAAGATACTTCTTTATTGCATCGAACTGTTTCTGAAAATATTAAATATGGTCGTCCAAATGCAACAGATGAAGAAATGTTTGAAGCTGTACGTAAAGCAAAAGCTGAAGAATTTATTCCACATTTAACTGACTTGCGTGGCAAAAAAGGTTATGACGCTTATGTAGGAGAACGTGGTGTTAAACTTTCAGGTGGTCAGCGTCAACGTATTGCCATTGCTCGAGTATTTCTAAAAGATGCGCCTATTCTTATTTTAGATGAAGCAACAAGCGCATTAGATTCTGAGGTTGAAGCTGCTATTCAAAGTAGCTTAGATGAATTAATGAAAGGTAAAACAGTTATCGCAATTGCACATCGTCTTTCAACAATTGCACAAATGGATCGCTTAATTGTACTTGATCAAGGTCATATCGTTGAACAAGGTACACATGATGAATTAGTCGCTCTAAATGGAATTTACGCTCAACTTTGGCAACGTCAAACAGGTGGCTTTATTCTTGAATAAAAATACCCTCTATATAAAATAATAGAGGGAAATTTATAGAGATCATTCATCTAAAATAGAGTATGAATATAGTCTTTTAGCACTCAAGTCGAATGAGCACGACATCTTGCATAAGCTTATACTGTATTTTCAATAAATTATAGAAGTGGATGAAGTCTAAGCAATTGATCTATATCTCTTTACCAATTCATCTTTTGTTTTGTTGTAAAAACATGTATAAATCATAGCACATGTTATTTTGCCGTCTTTTAAGGAGTTACCACAATGAATCACCCTGCTGAATTAAAATATGCGACTACGCATGAATGGGTTCGTATTGAAGGTGATCTTGTTGTTACTGGTATCTCAGACCATGCACAAGATGCATTAGGCGATTTAGTTTATGTTGAAGCACCTGAAGTAGGTCAGCATATTACTGCGGGTGAACAAGCAGGTGTAGTGGAATCTGTAAAAACTGCTTCAGATATTCATGCGCCTATTTCAGGTACAGTTGTAGAAGTGAATGCTGACTTAGAAGATGATCCCGATTTTGTAAATGATGCACCATATAGCAAAGGTTGGATTTATAAAATCAAACCTGACAATATTGCAGATATTGAAAACTTACTTTCTGCTGAACAATATGAAGCTGGCTTATAATTAAAATATAAGTGAATACTCAATAAAAAAGGCATCTATTTAGATGCCTTTTTTATTCAAATACTACTTAAAATTATAAAAATTAAGCATCATCAGATTTATTCATTGTGAATGATGAGGATTCTGCAGGAATAGCTGAATCTTGACGTGTAGATTTCAATTTAATCTGTAGGCGTAATTCATTCAATGAATCTGCATTACGTAATGCTTCTTCATATGATATTTCGCCATAGTTATATAAATCAAATAATGCTTGGTCAAAGGTTTGCATACCCAATTCACGTGAACGAGACATCACTTCTTTTAATTCATGGAAATTGCCTTTATGAATTAAATCTGAAACTAATGGCGTATTCAGCATAATTTCAACAGCAGCTCGACGTCCCTTACCATCCTGAGTTCGGATTAAACGCTGCGAAATAATGCCTTTTAAATTACTTGATAAATCCATAAGCAATTGATTACGGCGTTCTTCTGGGAAGAAGTTAATAATACGGTCAAGTGTTTGGTTGGCGTTATTTGAGTGAAGTGTACCTAAACATAAATGCCCTGTTTCCGCGAAAGCAATTGCATGTTCCATGGTTTCTGTATCACGAATCTCACCAATTAAAATTACATCTGGCGCTTGGCGTAATGTATTTTTTAAAGCATTGTGCCAAGAGTGGCAATCTACACCTACTTCACGATGCGTAATCATCGATTTTTTATGCTTATGTACATACTCAACAGGATCTTCTACAGTAATAATATGCCCTGCCGAATTTTCATTTCGATAGTCAATCATTGCAGCTAAAGATGTAGATTTACCTGAACCAGTACCACCTACCACCAAGACCAAACCGCGCTTTTCCATAATTACGCTTTTTAAGGTTTCAGGAAGCTTTAGTTTTTCAAAATTTGGAATTTCTGCGGTAATCGTACGAATTACCATACCAACATTAAGTTGCTGTTGAAAAATATTTACACGAAAACGAGAAACATTGGGAATACTAATCGCAAAATTACACTCAAGCTCAGATTCGAACTCTGCTCGCTGACGTTCATTCATTAAACTGTAAGCAAATAACTTTGTTTTTTCCGCCGTTAACTCTTGCTGACCAAATGCTTTCATTAAACCTTGATGTTTAATGCTAGGTGGGAAATCTGCGGTAATAAATAAATCAGATCCACCATACTCAACAACTTTTGTGAGCATATGAAACATAAATTTACGCGCTTCGTCGAGCAATTCTGTGGTGTACATTAAGTAGTTTCACTTTAAAATATATGAAGTATTTTTAAATATTGCCTTAATAAACAACATTTTAACTTTTATCTGAAATCATATTCTTATAATTTTCATCATGTTACAATATGTTATTAATTGAATTAATTCACATTTATTCATATAAATGATAATTATTTTATATTTTGCATTGTTTTTTATCTTAAAATTAAAAAAACCTCTAAATTTTAGAGGTTTTTTTGGACAAACAATAATTTAAGCACTTAATTTAATTTCATTACATCTTAAATTTTCAGCAACCTCGTTTAGAAGTTGTGCTGTTTTTTCCCAGCCTAAACAACCATCTGTAACCGATTGTCCATAAGTCATATCACATGAAATTTTTTGATTACCATCAACTAAATGACTTTCAAGCATTACACCACGTACATTGCTTTGTAATCTTTCCGCTACAATTGTTTTTAACACTTCAGGTTGATTTAACGGATTTTTAGCACTATTACCATGGCTACAATCAATGACTAATGCGGGTAATTCACCTTTTGCTTTTTGTTTAATTTTCTCAATTTCAGCAAGTGTGAAGTTAACGCCTGTATTTGAACCACGTAAAATTAAATGTGCATGTGGGTTACCTTTAGATTCAATTAATGAAGGTAATCCAGATTGACTCATGCCTAAAAATTGATGTTCATTTGATGCAGATTGAATGGCATCTAATGCAATTTGAATTGAACCATCTGTACCATTTTTGAAACCAATGCTAAATGGCATGTGACTTGAAATTTCACGGTGAATTTGTGACTCACTTGTTCTTGCACCAATTGCACCCCAAGCCAATAAATCATCAAAATATGCTGTTGCCATTGGACTTAATATCTCTGAAGCAATAGGTAGCCCCATCTCAATAAGCTGCAAATATAGTTGACGAGATTTTTCTAAGCCCAATTGCATATTTGCAGATCCATCTAAGTTTGGATCATATAAAAAGCCTTTCCATCCCACAGTGGTACGTGGTTTTTCAATATATGCACGCATAACCAGGAAAATTTGATCAGATACTTGTGCTTGTAATTCAAATAGTTTTTCAGCATATTCAAGCACTGCAATAGGATCATGAATTGAACATGGTCCTGTAATTACCATTAAGCGTTTATCTTTCCCATCTAAGATGTTTTGCACAGTTTGACGATGTTCTAAAATTTGCTGTGCTAATTTTGCAGATAGTGGTAAAGCAGCCTTTAGTGCTGTTGGTAAACTTAAAGTCGTTTCTTTCTTTATTTCTTTTTCTAATGTCGTTACTAAAGCATTCATTCTTCATTCCTTTGGACTGCATTTTTCAGTCCGATCATTTATTTGAGCATATTGGGTCTTGTGGATTGCGTCATAAGTTGACTAAAGTAAAACCAATAAGAGTTGCTAAAATATGACAAAGTAAATGTATTCATTAAAATTCTCCAAAATATAAATCAAAAGATATAAAAAAACCCGATTGGGTTGCCCCAATCAGGTATAAACTTGTGGGCAACCTATTTTGTTAGCCCAAACGCGTTCAGGCAATTATCTAAATTGCCAAAAATAATAAGTTGCGTTTGAAATTACAGGTTGCTTTAACATCTTTTCATCAATTAAAAATAAGCTTTCCAACAAAATACCTGTAGTTAAAGGCTTTGACAAGCTATTTTTTGTTTAATCTTAAAATTAAGACAAATCTTCGATGATTGCGTTCAACCATTACATTTTTTAAATATACCTTTCATAAAAGTAAAAAAGCCTAATAAATTAGGCTTTTTTACAATCAATACTTATTTTAAAAATGTACAACAGAGCGAATGGATTTACCTTCATGCATTAAATCAAATGCTTCATTAATTTTATCTAGACCCATTGTATGCGTAACAAAAGGTTCAAGTTTAATATCACCTTTCATTGCTTCTTCAACCATACCCGGAAGTTGTGAACGACCTTTTACACCACCAAATGCAGTACCTTTCCAAGTACGACCTGTAACAAGTTGAAATGGACGGGTTGAAATTTCTTGTCCAGAACCTGCAACACCAATAATGACAGATTGCCCCCAACCACGGTGAGCACATTCAAGTGCAGAACGCATCACATTCACATTACCAATACATTCAAATGAATGATCTACACCCCAACCTGTCATTTCAACAATAACTTCTTGAACAGGCTTGTCAAAATCTTTTGGATTTACAAAATCAGTTGCTCCAAACTCTTCAGCTAGTTTGAATTTTTCTGGGTTTGTATCGACCGCAATAATACGACTTGCCTTAGCTTTTTGAGCACCTTGTACAACAGCAAGACCAATACCACCTAAACCAAAGACTGCAACTGTGTCACCTTCTTGAACTTTGGCTGTATTTTTAACAGCGCCTAAACCTGTCGTTACCCCACAACCCAATAAACACACATGTTCTGGATTTGCTTCAGGATTAATCTTTGCCAAAGAAACTTCCGCAACAACTGTATATTCAGAGAATGTCGAACAGCCCATATAATGATAGATAGGTTCACCATTATAAGAGAAACGTGTTGTGCCATCAGGCATTACACCTTTACCTTGTGTTGCACGAACAGATGTACATAAGTTCGTTTTACCAGACTTACAGAATAAACATTCACCACACTCTGCGGTATAAAGTGGAATAACGTGATCACCAACTTGAACGCTTGTGACACCTTCTCCAACTTCGACAACAATACCCGCTCCTTCATGACCAAGAACTGCAGGGAAAATACCCTCAGGATCATCACCAGATAAAGTGAAAGCATCCGTATGACAAACCCCTGTATGGGTGATTTTGACCAATACCTCACCAGCTTTAGGTGGTGCTACATCAATTTCAACAATTTGTAATGGTTGACCTGGAGCAAATGCGACAGCTGCACGAGATTTCATGTAATGCATTCCTTTATTGAGTTACTGACTTACAGATAATTTACAGTATCGTTATTTTATTCTCAGTTTCAACCTTTAACATACGTTATATTAAAGAGAAATGAGATTTAATGATTCACATGAATCTACTTTCTATGGAAATTAAAAAAACGCTTAAAATTAAAATATTATTCATATTACTTACAGGATGTGATGTACCCATGAATCAAGCGGTCGAAAAAGAACATATTCAGCCTATGGATTTAAAAGAAAACAGCGATTATTGGCTACATGGGGAAAACTTTAATGCAAAACTTGAGCAAAATTTAACAGCATATTTAGCCTTAGATGATGCTTTTTTAAGTATTGCATCTAGATTGCATATTATTAATAAAGCCAAACACAGCATAGATTTACAATATTACATTTGGGAAAATGACAGTATTGGACGCCTATTACTTTCAGAGCTTTTAAAAGCAGCGGATAGAGGTGTAAAAGTAAGGCTGTTAATTGATGATCAGAATGGTACACAATTAGATTCGACATTACAGAAACTTGCTCAACATCCAAATTTTGAAATTAAATTATTCAACCCATATAAGTTTAGAAAATTACGCGCAATAGACTATTTATTTAGATTAAAAAAGATCAATCATCGTATGCATAATAAATTGATTATTGGTGATGGTGTTATTGCTGTAACAGGTGGACGTAACATTAGCCGTGAATATTTCGATGCGAGCGATCAGTTTCAATTCACAGATCTTGATATTATGTTTTATGGCACACCAGTATTAGAAGCAAATTCTTTATTTAACAGCTTTTGGAATGATCATTTAAGCTATTCTGTTCAACAATTATTGGGTGAAAGTTCATCTGAAGATTTAAAAGTTTTACGTAAAAAATATGAGTTAGATGGTTTAAGAAAAACACAACAAGAACAAAAAATTTATAATGCTGAAAAACTAATTCATAACACATTAAAAAGTAGTGCTATTCGCTGGGCTAAAGTACATTTAGTCGCAGACTCGCCCAATAAAATAAGAGGGACAATAAAGAAAGAAGAACTTATTTCTACACAAATTTTCAATATTATGGGACAACCTCAAAAGCATCTAGACTTAGTTTCAGCCTATTTTGTTCCACAGCAAAAAGGCTTGGAATATTTACAAAATCTTCAGAAAAATAATATTGCTACCCGTGTTTTAACCAACTCCTATTTGGCTAATGATGTTCCTGTTGTTCATGCTTTTTATCAAAAGTATCGAAAAAGCTTATTACAATCTGGCGTACAATTATATGAGTTTAAACCTTATATAGAGCGAAAAAAGCGTACATGGTATGAAGTCGCGACAGGTAATGTTATTCCAGCTAAAAATAAGAATGCATCTCGCTTGCATGCAAAATTTTTTGATATTGATGGTATGGTCTTTATTGGCTCATTTAATTTTGACCCAAGATCCGTTCACTTAAATACTGAAGTTGGTTTAGTGATTGAATCTGATCCATTACAACAAGAAGTCCAACACAAATTAAATGAATACTTACCTAAAATTGCATACGAATTAAAACTTGATAAAAATGGTGAGTTAATTTGGTTAGAATACAAATTAGATGGCTCTACCGTCATTTATCAAACAGAACCTGAAACCACTAAATTTCAGCGTTTTGCCTTTAAAGCTGTCTCATACCTACCTATTGAATGGCTAATGTAATGACAACAAATACACATTTTTATTCTTTATAAGTGTTTTAGTTAAAATATAAGCAAATTTTATTTTTGTATTTCGTTGAAAGTAGAAATAATTTAAAATTCACATTTTATATCTCCCCATTTGTTTATCTGTAATGCAATTTTTTGATTTAAGTCGCCAATTCAATTTAAGTAATATCTTAACCCCCTTCCAAACTTTAAATGATTTAAGCCGGCAAGAATGGTTTTTATCTAAAGTTCGAGTAGATCATGATTGTGAAAGTGATAATGAAATACTCGAAGGACAAGTCATCTTAAAGTCTAATCATAATATTCAAATTGAATTGGAATGGTTAATTCAAGATACTGGTCATGAATTACAAGTACTCTTTAAAGGTATAGAAACTCCTGCGAATAATGAAACATTAGTTATTGTTAAAGGTGCTCAGTTAGTTGATGAAGCAGAACAAAAACTTTCAACACAAGCCTTAATTTTATGGCTTGATGGAACACTTTTAGCAATGCTTCCAAATTTACGTAAAGAAATTAAAGCGCGATTAAACCTTTGGGATTATGTTGAATATGATAATTAATTTACTCTTGTATTTTCTTGCTTCAATTCATCAATAGCATTTTCAAGTACATCAAATATTTTTTGATCTATACATTGTGCAACGTTAAAACGCATATAACATTCTGCACCTTCAGATTGGCTAAAAGCATTACCAGGTGCAAGAATGATGCTTTGTTTTAAGCATAATTGTGAAAGCTTTGAAGCATGAATCCCTTTGGGCAATTTACACCAAATGAAAATTCCTGCTTTAGGAATAATCCACGGTTCAATACCTAATTTTTCAAGTTTAATTATCGTATCTTTGGTAAATTTGAGTAGCTGTTTTTTAAGCCAATCAATGTGCTTAGGGAAACTTGTATCCATTAATGATTGATAAATAATTTCTGCATTTAAATTACTATTACTAAAATTTGTCGAAATTCTTAAATCTATTAAAGCATCAATGAGTTTTAAATTAGAAATAATATAACCACAACGTACAGCTGCAGATAAAGTTTTTGTATAACTACCAATTTGAATGACATGCTCAAAACCTGCTAATGAGGCATATCTAGGCGCAGGTGTGTATTCAAAATCTGAAAATATTTCATCTTCAATAATGGTTAAATTTGCTTGTTCAGCCAATTTTGCAATTTGATACGCTGTATGTAAGGAAAGGATAGCTCCTGTTGGGTTATGAATACCTGTATTTGTTAAGTAAATTTTAGGCTTTAAACTAAGAGCCTGCTTAAATTTTTCTATATCTGGTCCATTTTGTGTAAATGGTATAGTAACCGCTTTCAAATCATGCGTTTTAATTAAAGCCTGAAAATTAAAATAACAAGGATCATCAATTAAAATGACATCTCCTGCTTTTAAAATAAGCCTAAAAATAAGATCTATAGATTGTGTGGCAGAATCAGAAATAAGAATTTGATTTGGATGTACTTTTAAATCATAAATTTCTTTTTTACGTGCAATAAGTTGTCTAAGTGGTAAATGCCCATGTGGTACTGCATAATTTATTAATAAAGATGTACTCGATTTGGCTGCATGTTTTAATGCTTTTCGTATAGTTTGCTCAGGCATCCAAGCTTCAGGTAACCAGCCACAGCCTGGTTTTAATGTATCACGACTTGCTTCTAAAGCTTGTCTTGAAATCCATAAAGGATCAACTTCTCTTTGATAACTAAACTCTTGTTCAACAAAATTATAATGCTGTCTATTGCCTAAAACATAATAACCTGCACCAGCACGCGACTCTAAAACACCTTTTGCAACAAGACGTGCATAGGCTTCGACAATAGTAGACACGGAACAATTCATTTGTTGCGCAAATTGGCGCACAGATGGCAGTCTCGAACCTGCAATTAAACTTTTATTCGAAATTTGCAGTTGAATAATTTCTGTAACAGATTCTATTTTGGTTTTAGACATAATCTAATTTCATGTTTTTTAAAAATTGTACTGCAATTTAAACCATAACAGTTACTTTAAATTGTATTGGATTGTATATCCAAGCTTTACCTTAAATGTCGTTTAATCAATTTGAAGATGCACGAGAATTGAAAAATGACGAATACAAATAACGGTTTTTTATATGGTTTTATCGGTGTTGTAATATTTGCTGGTTCATTACCTGCAACACGTATTGGTGTAATGGAATTCAGCCCCGAATTCATGACCTATGCTCGCTCATCTATTGCAGGAATTATTGGGTTAATTTTTTTAATAGCGACTAAACAAATTTTTCCGAATTACCGTCAATTCAAATCTCTACTTCTTGTTGCTTCAGGTGTAGTCATTGGATTTCCTCTTTTGACTGCATTTGCTTTACAAACAATAACTGCTGCAAGAGCAATTGTTTTTGTTGGAATGTTACCCCTTTCTACTGCAATTTTTGCTGTGCTTTGCGCCAATGAAAAACCTAAACCGATGTTTTGGTTTTTTGCGCTTCTAGGAAGTTCTTTTGTTGCTGGATATATGTTGCTACACGATCAAGGTTCAGTCTTACAAATAGGTGATTTATATATGATTGCAGCAGTTCTCATTTGCGGTTTGGGATATGCCGAAGGTGGAAAGCTTTCGCGTGAATTAGGTGGCTGGCAAGTGATATGTTGGGCTTTAACCATTATGTTACCTATCATGTTAATTTTTTCTATTATTTATGCACCTACACATTATTCAACAACTCAAATAGCACCAATAATTAGCCTTATATATGTTGCTTTATTTAGCACACTCATTGGTTTCTTATTTTGGTACAAAGGCTTAGCTTTAGGCGGAATTGCAAAAGTTGGACAAATTCAATTATTACAACCATTTATTGGTATGCTTATATCTGCTGTAGTTTTACATGAAAATATTGATGTTGCGATGATTATCATAAGTATCGCGGTTGTTATATGTGTCGGTTTAGCTAAAAAATTCGCCTAACCTTAATTACAGAAATAGACTTACCTAAAGTAAGCCTATTTCTTCAAATAAATGTTTATAAGCTTCCGCCTTCTTCTCTAATGCCAATGGATATGCCCGAGATGATGATGGCATACGATATAGCGTTAAATTTCTGTCATTAAATAAGCATGTAGAGGATTCACCAATTTTCGGCTTTAGTGTTCCTTCAGACATAGATAGCATAAGCGTATCAGTTGCTTTATCACCTGTAGTGACTATAGAAAAGCAGTTTGGCATTTCACTTAATAATAAATGTATATCTGTCGCTGTTTCAATTTGCAAAAACTTATCTGACGCATTGGCCTTTAACCGCTTAACTTGATACGCCGTATCAAAAATACCAATACCTTTTTCATTTAAAAAATCTATTATTTTTTCTAAATGAAAATTCTTATTTGGCAAATCTAAAAAATAATCTTTATCTTGAAAAAAACAAATTCCAAATATACGCCACATATCATTTTGATAATTTGGATAATAAAAATCCATTTTCCATCGAGTCTTTGGTGGTGGAAAACTCCCTAGCATAAGAAGTTTCCCATTTTTAGGTAAAAATGGTTCTAAAGGATGTGTTTCTATTTCAACGTCTAGATTTTGCATTTCAATATCATTATTGCCCAACTCTTTATACTGTTATATTAAAAGTTTTTACGCACTTTATCCGCGACTTCTTTTGCCCAAATTTGATAAATTTCCTTACTTGGGTGGAATCCATCTTTTGCCATAGGTAAATTTAAATGTTGATATTTCAAAATATCGTACTCAATCCACTCTAAATACGGTGTTTTTTCTACAAGTTGTGAAAGCTCCTCATTCATTTTTTTAGAATATTGACCAAACAGCCAACCTAAAGGATTGGGTAATGCAGGGAATAAATTCATAGGAGGAACACCTGCTGCAATTACCAAATTCGGTTGAAATTTATCCTGAATAAGTTGATATAATTTTTCTTGTTTTTTAATCCAAGTATTTGCAGACATTAATTTTGTCACATCATTAACACCAACAGATGTAAGAACTACATCATAGTGTTGATTTGGTAAATCTTCTGTTGCTCGTACAATTTGAGCCGTTGCATCACCAGATTTTGCATGAAGTTTCCATGTAATTTCATAATGATCTTTCAGTTCAGATAATATGCCTCCTAGTAAAGCATCATCTTGTATTTCAACACCAACACCTGCCGCAGCAGAATCGCCTAAAATAAGAATTGAAAGCTTTTTCCCTTGTCCTGTCACTCCATCACGTAAACCTTCAGGTTCGGGTAATCTGGGTGTATTTTTCTTTACTTTTTTGCCCTGAATAATAAGCGCAGGTATTAATGCAATAGTCGCAGCTTTTAAAAACATAATGATATCTATACATTTTTCTATGTATAAAATTGTATGATGAATAAGAGCTAAACTACATTGACCAAAGTGTCAATAAATTAGAATAAACAATTGATTGTTCATGTATTTAAATGTGGCTGTTTTCTTTTAATAAGAATCATTATCATATAATATATTAAATACCCTCCTAATACCTATGCATAAAATGCTAAAAACAACCTTATTATTTAGTACTTTAAGTATACTTACATTGAATATTTATGCTGAAGGCATCTCAACAACTTCTTTTCAATACGCTAAACCTTGTGAAGCTGTACATCCTAATACCCCGTTACTTTTAAATTTAAGCAATCGAATAAAGAAAGAGCCTTTAGATAAAGAAAAAATAATTCAACAATTTTGGCAGAATATCGAAAAACAAGGCACCCCTATTATTGAGCCTATAGATTCAAAAAATAGTCGTGTAATTTATTTATGGAAAGGGGCTAAACATAATGTTCGAATAGTGGGAGGAGCTAGTAATGACCATGAATGGTTAACACGCTTAAAAGGTACAGATATTTGGTTTAAAGAAAGTATTGTCGATAATAGATTTATTGGAAGTTATAGTTTTGCTGTAGATTTACCAAATATTGATGGATATTTAACTCATTATTGTCCGCATTTAAATACAGATTTAAAAGAGTCTAGGCCACAACGCCGTGCTGTTCTCCAAGTTCAGAAACTGGATCCATTCAATAAAAGAACATTCTTACCTATTAATGATCCATCTAGCTTAAGAAATGAAAATATTATGACTTTATCAAATTCTCCTGAATATATTGATCCACAGGATTATTCTAATGATGTACAGCCACAACTTAAATCTTATACATTAAATAGTAAGATACTAAATAATGATAGAAAAGTTTATATTTATCAATCTAAAACAGCACAAAATAAAGACTATATTACTGCAATATTTTTTGATGGTGAAGAATATTCTAAACTTTTAAATATCTCAAAATCCCTTGATATTTTGGTTAGTCAAGGAAAACTTCCCCCTATTCAAGCTGTGTTTTTAGCACATCCTAGCTCTATTGAACGGCCAAAAGAACTTACCCCAAATTCAGAATATTCTAGTTTTTTTTCACGTGAATTTTTACCATGGCTAGATTCAACATTAGAAAATAGAAATATCAAAAAAACTGTACTTTTAGGTTCGAGTTTAGGTGGTTTAAGTTCAGCATATTTAGGTTTAGAAAACCCAAATAATATTAGTCATATTGTGCCTTTATCTGGTTCGTTTTGGTGGCAAGAAAAATCAACAGACTTACCAAATAGTATGAGTAAAATTATCCGTGAAAAAAATAATCAGCCATCTCAGCATTGGTATATATCTGCAAATACTTACGAAACTTCACGAAATAATAATGATTTAAGTATTTTAGAAAGCTCTCCTGTAGTCGCACAAGACTTAAAAGATAAAGGACATAATGTAAGATTTGAAAATTATGTAGGTGGTCATTCTTATGCAATTTGGCAAATTGTACTACAGGATGCACTTATTCATTTTTTTCGGGAAAAATGAATAACTTAAAGGCCTTTTAGAAACCATAAATCCCGCATTTATAGCAGGATTTATTATTTTATATTCATGGATGGAAGTTTAATTTTAGTTCCAACGGTTTACACGTTTAAAAGTGCCAATATCATTAAATCGAACACCAACCTCTTTCATCACTATATGTGCTGTTTTAGATGTCATTTGACGTACATAAAATGGTTCTTTTACAACAAAATGGTGAATTGCATGTGTAGAACCGAAGTTGCAACAAAACAATTGGAATGGCATTAACCACCACGGATTTAACACTTGTGTTTGCTTAATTACATCCCGTGGATCAATATCACCGTAATAATGCATATTTGAACTAATAAACTGTAAGCTAAATGAACGTACGAAATTAGGAATAATCCAAATAACAGCTAAAAAGTTAATCGTTGGCATGGCTTTTATTAATGTTGCAGACCAATGTATGGTTTGCCCAAATAATGGTGCAATACCGTTTACTACGTGATAAATCACAAATACATACCATAAACCGTAATAAATTAAGCTTAATGGTACAAAACCAAGTAATTGCGAAATAAGTGCAACTTTACGTTCTTTTTCAGGTTGTTTTTCAATAAACAAACCAATCATTTTATACATTTTAAATGGACGTAAATAAACAGTCATCAATTGATCACTAATAACAAGAATACGCTTAATACCCCACGGCATACCATTACTAATGCCACGTTCCTCTAAGTCAAATTCTGAACCAGAATATTTATGATGATGCAGATGTAATCGTCTACGTGACCAAGGACTAATTGTGTTAGGTCGTGCTAACCAAACTAATGCCATCATTAAATGATGAGCCCAAGGCTTTTTCTTAAAATACATATAATGAATTAAATCGTGTTCTAATTCATGTGTTAAAGATGCAAAAAATGCAATTAAAGGAATACACGCCCATACAGGTAGATAATCATACGCATAACCCACTGCACATAAAATCATTCCTGCAAGTGCAATAAATAAAATACTTGCACCAATAAAATTTTGATGTTTAAGAATAGGAAAACGCTGACGTAAATCTTCTCCTGCTTTAGTCACAACAGATCTAACTTTAGAAATTTTTTGCTGATCTGTCATTTCTGAAGAAAAAGACATATGGGTGAACCTTAAATTAATGAACATTTGTACATTAAAGTATTTTAATAAAAATGGAACTTGTTTTAATCAAAACATCATTCATTTGATTATCTTTTCATCATATTGATTTTAAATTAGATTATTTGCTCTAAAATATATTTTTTAGTCATTCTATCAAAAGATCCATCTCATTAATTCACCATCTTAAATCATACGTAATATCGTATTTTTTATTTTAATTTTTACAGTTTTGTTTGAATTATGATGAAAATAATGACAATAGCTATGATGTGTTTTCAATACAAACTAGACTTCATCTAAACGAAACATTCGCAATTTAGCGATAAAGGCACGTAAATATGATGTATGGAAAAACCGTTCCATTATGGTTTTTAGCAATACTAACGCTCAGTGGCACATTGGCCATGCATATTTTTGTGCCTGTTTTACCTTTAGTAGGTCAATATTTCCATGCAGATATGCACCAAGTACAACTTACTTTAAGTATTTATATATTGGGTCTTGCACTTGGACAATTAATTTACGGCCCTTTAGCAGATAGCATTGGTCGAAGACCTGTTCTTATTTTTGGCATGATTTTATATACCTTGGCGGGTTTGGGTGCAATTTTCGCTAATAATTTATATTTCTTAATTATCATGCGATTTTTACAAGCATTAGGTGGATGTACGGGATTATTATTAGGTAGAGCTATTGTTAGAGATACATCTACAGGTATAGAAACAACCAAACGCCTATCACTTATGAATATGATGGTGATGTTTGGTCCAGGATTAGCCCCTATTTTAGGTGGATTCCTTGCTTCTATTTCAGGTTGGAAAAGTATTTTTGTATTCTTATCGATACTGGGTTTATTGAATTTACTATTAGTATGTATTTTTATCCAAGATACAACTCACAATAAAAAGAATAAAACATCCATTAAAAATGTCTTTATTGATTATCGTAAATTAATCACTTCATCTAAGTTTTTAGGTTATACCTTAGGCGGCAGTTTAGCGACAACTGCCTTTTATGGTTTTTTAGGTGTTTCCTCTTATATTGTTTTACATCAATTACATGGCACCCTTCATGATGTTGGTGTTTATTTAGCACTCATCATGGTTGGTGTTTGGTTAGGTACGTTTACATCTACACGATTAGTCTCACGTATTACCTTAAATAAAATGATTACTATGGGCTGTTGTATTAGCTTATTTTTTGCTTTGATATTATTTGGCTTTACCTATATTAATTATTTAACACCATATACCCTAATGGTACCTGTGGTGAGCTTTTGTTTTGGCGTTGGATTAACATCTACGGCAACTCTCACCAATGCATTAAATGTAAATCCTAAAATTGCAGGTTCGGCATCTGGCTTATATGGATTTACCCAAATGGCAATTGGTGCAATATGTACATCTTTAAGTGGAATTGGCGATAACCCTGCATTTTCCGCAGCTTTAATTTTAGTTATAGCAAGCGCAATTTCTATGGTTTGTTTTTATATTGCTAAACATGCCGATGCTTAAAAGAGGCTTTCGCCCCTTTTTACTCAATGAATGAAATTAACTTTGTTAACCTAATTTATTGACCAAGCTTAATGGTAATACTTTCATTGCTAAACCAATAGGTAGCCAAGGCCACTTAGGTACATAAGCTTTAGCTGGTGCTTTTTCAATTTCAGCTGCAAGCAAACGTGAACCTGTTTTTTCATCCACTTCAAAAGGTAGCTTTTTAGCACCTTGATTAATTTCTGTACGAATATAACCAGGGAAAATGGTTGTTACTTTAATTGGTGTATTTAATAATTCAGCGCGAATACCTTCAGCTAAAGCAGCAACACCCGCTTTACTTGCACCATACGCAGTTAAATGTTTAGGCATTCCACGAACAGCACTCATAGATGAAATCACGACAAGATGCCCAGATTTTTGTTCACGGAATATTTCAACAGCCGCTTCACACTGAGCAAGTGCAGAAATAAAATTAGTTTCTACTGTTGCACGGTTAATGTCAAAATGACCTTTTCCAATACGACGTCCATCACCAATACCCGCATTTACAATAATACGATCTATGCTTCCAAGTTCTTTTTTAAAAGCTCTAAAAACTTCAAAAACTTGTTCATAATTGGTCACATCCAATACTTTGGTACTGACTTGAATGGCGTATTCAGATTCTAACTCTTGTTTTAAAGCATCTAAACGCTCTAAACGTCTTGCACAAATAGCTAAGTTATATCCTTTTTGTGCAAATTCACGTGCCATGCCAGCACCAATTCCTGAACTCGCACCTGTAATTAAAATTGTTTTTGTCATGGCTATTTTCCCTATCTTTATATTTACCTTAAACCCATGTCAGTAATTTTGGATCAATTGCTTTTAAATAATGATGTTCATTTAAGCTTAAAAGTCGCGGCTCGTTACCCACCAAATTTAAAGTTGTAATACTCGTATTCGCAATTGCCCACATTAAATTAAACGTTTTTTCTTCAGATAAACCGAGTAAATATCCCATTAAAAATGAAATAACCCCGCCAGATGTATAGACAACAGCATATTTAGGTTTCTTTTCCGCCAACTCATTACAAAGCTCTGTCAAAGCTCCAGTCACTCGAGTTTGGAAATCAATCCAAGATTCATCATAATCATCATATTCATTGCTCGTCCAACGCTTTGCTGCTTTTACAAAAATATCAGTTAAAAACTGTTCAGGATTTTCTGCAGCTGCAATACTTTCTTTTAAGATTGTTGGATTTGAAAAGTTTGGATCATATTTTTCAAAAACCTGTCGGTGATCAAACTCATTCCAACCAGCATTTGTATGAATATTTGCTGTTGGAAAAAACTCATCTAAAGAAATTCTTGCTGTTTGCTGATGTCTTTGCATAGAACCAGAAACAATATAAGGCTCTTCTTTCAATAGCTTCTTTAAATATTTTCCTAATTCTTGTGCCTGAATTTCCCCTTTAGGAGATAATTTATCGTAACTTTCAGCACCGAAAGAAGCTTGTCCGTGGCGAACAAGATAAATAGTCGTCATTTATGCATCAACTCTTTAAATTTAGTCATGTATTTTTGTGCAATTTCATTCGCTTCAATTTTCTGTAAGCCAATAAGTTTTAAAGCACGAATATGTAGGGCATGAATTACAATCCAAAAATCTTTAAATGCAGGATTATTGGTTTGTTTATGGTAATAACGATAATAAATTTGCTGCGCAATAACAGCTAAACGGAAAATGCCAAATACTTCATAGAATGTCCAATTATCCGTTTTTAAACCTGTTTTATTTAAATAATATTCAACCACTTCAGCACGCGTAAACATACCTTTTAAATGTGTAGGCTGACGACGCGTTGCTTTAAAAATTGGATTATCTGAATCTTCAACCCAATAGGCTAAAGCTGAACCTAAATCCATTAAAGGATCACCCAGCGTTGCCATTTCCCAATCCAATACACCAATAATTTTGGATGGATTTTCAGGATCTAAAATAAGATTATCAAAACGCCAGTCGTTATGAATCACACAAGTTCTTGAATCATTGGGAATATTGTCATTTAACCACTGACGTACATATTTAAAAGATGGAACATTTAATGTTTTAGCTTTTTCATAACGATGATCCCATCCTTCTACTTGTCTACGGCAATATCCTTCACCTTTACCTAGTTTTTCAAGATCTGTACCTTCATAAGGAACTTGATGTAGCTCAATTAATTTATCAATAAAATTGGTACAAAGTTCACGAATTTGTTGTTCATTAAAATTAATTTCTTTGGGTAAATTCGCACGAGGAATAATACCTTCAATACGTTTCATTACATAGAAATCACATCCAATAACAGCTTCGTCCTGACACAATAAAACCATTTCAGGAACGACAGGATAAAATGCTGCAAGAGCTCGTTGCACATGATATTCACGTGCCATGTCGTGTGCAGATTTTGCTTTTGTTCCTTTCGGTGGCCTACGTAAAATTAAATCAGCATTTTGATATTTAAGTCGATAAGTCCAATTTGAAGCTCCACCTGCATATTGCGTCACGTCTACAGGACCTAAAATTTCTTCTCCGTGTTCAATTAACCAATTTCCTACGGCACGAACATCAAGCTCCTCACCATTTCGAACATTTCCACCTACATCTATCACGGACATTTTTATTCCCTAAATCCTGAATTTAAATATGTATATAATTAATTTATAACATGTTTATATCTATTTTAGACAAATATACTTATATCAATAAATTATTTACGTCTTTGAGTACGATAACCACGTTTAGCCAATTCCAGTTTTGCAATCATACCTTTATGAACTTCATCTGGACCATCTGCCAAACGTAAAGATCGAGCTTGTGCAAAAAAGCCTGTCAGTGGTGTATCATGAGAAACTCCTGCACCACCATGAATTTGCATTGCCATATCTACAACTTTTTCTAGAACACTTGGTGCAACCACTTTAATGGCAGAAATTTCTGTAAGTGCAGCCATATTACCGAGCTTATCCATTTTATAAGCCGCATATAATGTTAAAAGTCGTGCTTGATCAATCGCCACACGTGCTTCAGCTACGCGCTCTAAATTACCACCAAGCTTTAAAATTTCTGTACCAAAAGCTGTACGGCTCATACCTCGGTCAATCATCAATTCAAGTGATTTTTCTGCAGCACCAATACAACGCATACAATGATGAATACGACCAGGTCCTAAGCGACCTTGTGCAATTTCAAAACCTTGTCCTGCTCCACCAATAAAGTTTTCTATCGGTACACGCACATGATCAAAACTCACTTCGCCGTGACCGTGAGGTGCGTCATAATCTCCAAAAACAGGAAGCATTCTTTCAATTTTGACACCTTTTGTATTTACAGGAACTAAAACCATCGAATGTTGATGATGACGATCTTTTGTTTCATCTGGTGTATGTGCCATAAAAATAATAACTTTTGCATTAGGATCGCCTAAACCTGAAGACCACCATTTACGACCATTTAATACAATTTCATTACCATCAATAACCGCCGTTGCTTGCATATTAGTTGCATCACTTGAAGCAACAGCAGGTTCTGTCATACAAAAAACTGAACGAATTTCGCCTGCTAAAAGTGGTGTTAACCATTGTTCTTTTTGTGCATTTGAACCATAACGCCAAAGTACTTCCATATTTCCGCTATCGGGTGCATTGCAATTAAAAACGGTAGGTGCAAGTAAACTTCGACCTGAAATTTCTGCAATATGTGCATATTCTTGAACAGATAAGCCTTGCCCGAGTTCAGGACAAGGTAAGAACATATTCCATAAACCTTGTTGTTTTGCTTTATCTTTTAAGCCTTTTAGCTGCGTTGGCCACTGCCATTTTGTCCAATCTGCCCCCTGATTCAACTCATGAACTTCATGCCAAAAGTCGGCTTCAATAGGCTCTATCTCATCTTTTATAAATTTTTTCGTTCTTTCTAAATAGTCTTGTGCACGTGCCGAAAGTTCAAACATGACAGCATCCTTTTATATATTTACTAGAAATCCTTTACATACATTAACTCGAAAACTAATATGAATGAAATGATTTGATTCAATACAACACTATGAATAATACTCATAATATAAATACGATTGATTTATCACTTTTTCATAAAATAGATATCAATTTATATCCTCTGTTTATTGCTATTTACGAGCATAAAAACATATCTAAAGCAGCACAAATATTATGTATTAGTCAGTCTGCAGCAAGTCATGCTTTACAACGATTAAGACAGCAACTACATGATGATTTATTTGTACGTGCAAATAATCAAATGCTGCCAACTCCTTTTACTGAGCAAATTTATCCATCTATTAAAAATGCTCTTTCTGCCATTCAAAGTATTTCTTTTCAAAAACAAGAGTTTGAGCCAAATATGGTAAAGACCTTAAAAATTGCAATACATGATGAAATTGAACCGATGATTTTTCCGAAATTGGTTCAACACTTTCAACAGCATAATTTAGATATTCAATTTTTAAGTAGTAAGCTAGATCGCAAAACAGTTTTAGCAGATTTAGCCTCTCAACAAATTGATTTTGTAATAGATTTAGAACGCCATTTTGATGAAAAAATTCAGTTTACTCCCCTAATTTCGGACTATTTTGTTGCATGCTCACAACTCAAATATATTGATCAAGAGATTTATTTAAACTCACCTCATATTGGTGTTTCTTCACGTCGCGTAGGTATGCTAGTTGAAGATATTTATCTTGCGAAACAACAATATTCCAGACAAGTTTTTTTGCGCTGTCAGCATTACTCAACAGCATTACAAATTTTGGAACAATATCCTCATGCAATTTTGACCATTCCTAAGAATGTCTTAA
The DNA here is from genome assembly GCF_059515885.1 of Acinetobacter sp. FY683. Taxonomy (NCBI): domain Bacteria; kingdom Pseudomonadati; phylum Pseudomonadota; class Gammaproteobacteria; order Moraxellales; family Moraxellaceae; genus Acinetobacter; species Acinetobacter sp. FY683. The sequence goes on from NZ_JCAKNA010000009.1 coordinate 70,233, forward strand.
TGCATTTACAATTTTCAAATAAGCTTAAATTTTTTGATGTTCCTGTGGACATTCCTGAATTGAATGTTGGGATGTATTGGCATAAAGATTTAGTTGAAAATAGTCGGCATAAGTTTTTAAAAAAAGAAATAATTCATATTTTTGCTTAGGCTATTTTGTATTTATTCACTCATAAAAAAATCGAGCACTTTGGCTCGATTTTTAACTACTATATAAACTTAGAGTAAATTTAAAATCACTTTTACTGGATCTTCATTATTTCCAGATAAGAGTTTTTTATGCATGGTTAGGTTCTGCATCACTTGAATCTGTGCGGTTTCGTCATTCATGAGCTTTTCAATTTCTGTTGCCAATTGTTCAGGTGTTGCATCATCCTGAATCAACTCCTTAATAATTCTCTTACCTGCAATAATATTAGGCAAAGAATAATATGGAATTTTAATTAGCATTTTAGCAATAACATACGTTAACCAATTCAACTTATAGAACGTCACCATAGGTCTATGTAAAAGCATAGCCTCTAATGTTGCCGTACCTGATGCTAAAGCAATGATATTTGAAGCATTCATCACCTGTCGTCCAATTTTAGACTCCGTATGATTATTTTCTAAAAGCTTCACATTTTGCTTAAAATTTGATGGATATTTTTCCAATAATGCTTCTATTTGCTGTTTTCGTGCATCATTAATGGCAGGAATAAGAAATATGTATTCAGGATGCTTTTGATAAACAATTTGAGCTGCATCTAAAACCAAAGGTCCAAGACGTTCAATTTCCCCACGGCGACTTCCCGGCAACAAAGCAATATGCTTATCATGCGTATTTAATCCTAGTTCCTCTTTTGCAGCTTGAATTGGATTTTCTAAAGGCAACTGACTTGCCAACGGATGTCCTACAAATGCGGCAGGTACATCAAATTTTTCATAAAAAGCTTTTTCAAATGGAAATAAACAAAGCACTAAGTCAATTGACTTTTTAATGCCGTGTACACGCCCTTGACGCCAAGCCCAAACAGATGGACTTACATATTGAACCGTTTTAATCGGTAATTTTTTTTGCTTAATCGTTTTAGATAAACGTAAATTAAAATCTGGCGCATCAATACCAATAAAGATATCTACAGGATTTTTAGTCCACTTTTCAACTAACCCATCCCGTACAGCAAAAAGTTTTTTAATATCTTTAAGGACTTCCACAATCCCCATAACAGATAAAATATCCATTGGATAATCACTTTTGAAGCCTTCTGCAATCATTTGTGGACCACCAATACCTTCAAATTCTGCATCAATACCTTGCTCTCGAAAACTACGCATTAATTTAGCTCCGAGTGTATCTCCCGAAACTTCACCAACCACGATTCCAATTTTTAGCTTCCGATTTTGCAAGCCTAGCTCCTTATTCTATCTCTATGCAGATTAAATTAAATTTTAACATAGTCCTTAAAATTTAAACAAAATACAAATATTAGATTGAACTTTTATCTTAAAAGTAAGGTTTGCATAATAAATATGCTTTTATATGTTACATGAGTCCAGTGAAGATATTGATATAAAACAATAAACGTTAAAACAAATAATTTAATTTACTTTAATAATAAACTTTCTATTAAAAAGATAATCATTATCATTTAGAATAGCACTGTTTAACACTACTAGTATATAAAAGCGATGAAAACCCAATTTAAGCCTCTAATTTTAACGATGGCATGCATATCCTCCACCACCCTCATAAGCCATACAAATGCTTATGCAGATGATGAAGTATTAAACAAAACTAAACAAAACAATAATTCTGTTACTCTTCCCACAATTGTGGTTGGAGCAGCACAAAAAACAGGTGATAGTCTTCTTGATCAACCGCTATCAGCAAGTATTATTACTGAGCAACAAATTAAAGATGATGGCACAAAAAACTAGATGCAGCTTTACGCTATGAGGCAGGTGTTTTATCTCAACCATTTGGTCTAGATAATAAATCACAGTGGTTTAAAATTCGCGGTTTTGACGCTAGCCAAACATTAGATGGCACAGCATTAGCACCCAATGGTTTTTTTGTATGGGAACCTGAAATTTATGGCTTGGAACGCTTAGAAATTGTTAAGGGCTCTAGCTCATTTAACTATGGTGCTACAGGTTCTGGAGGAAATGTTAACCTTGTATCAAAACGACCAACAAAAACACCTCAAGGTGAGTTTAATCTAAGTGCTGGTAATTTAGATCAACGTGAAGCAAGTGCAGACTATAGTGGCTTACTTAACGAAGATGGTTCATTACGCTATCGCGTAGTCGGTTTATATCGTCAGGCAGACAGTCTTATGGACGGTGCTTATATGAAGCACTATTATTTTGCACCTAGTTTTGCATGGGATATTTCAGACAAAACCAACCTTACTGTATTAACCAGTTATTTAAAAAAAGATGGTGTACCTACTTCAGGCTTCCTCCCTATTTGGGGTACTTTAATTAATACGCCACACGGTACAATTAATCCTAAAGACAATTTAGGCGAACCAGATACAGATCGTTTAAAGTTAGAACAAGTTTCTCTCGGTTATGAGTTTTCACATGAGTTTAATAACGGATTAAGCTTTGCACAAAATTTCCGTTTTGGACATATGAACAACTATTTAACAAGTACTTTCGTTTATGGCTCTGATAATGATCGCATTGGTAAGCGTGGTTATAGTCTTACAGATGGTACATCCAATACATATAGTATCGATAATCGGCTCATTAAAGAATTTAACGCAGGAATTTTTACCAGCAAAATTATGGCGGGTATTGATTACCAAAAGAATAAAACAGACGGTATAAATAATGGATTTGGGATTGCTCCCGATATTGATTTATTTAACCCAATTCATACACCTAACTTTACTAGAACTGGTGATATTTATATTCAAGATACAAAACAACTCGGTTTCTATTTATCTAACCAAATGAACTGGAATGATTTAGTTGAAGTCAATGTAGGTGTACGTCACGATAAAGCTGAAGGTGAATCACAGCAAGGCACTACACACGATAGTTACAAGGTAAATCATACTTCTTATAACACAGGTGTTATTTACCATGCCCCATATGGTATTTCTCCATATATTAGCTATTCAACATCATTCAGACCATTAACTGGGCAAGATGCTAATGGTCGTGGCTATAAACCATATGAAGGTGAACAATATGAAATTGGCTTAAAATACAAACCTACATGGATTGACGGCGATATCACACTTGCTTACTTTGATTTAAAAGAAAAAAATGCGCTTGTTGCTGATAGCTCGAACATCTCTGCTCAAGTTGGTAAACGTACAAACAAAGGCGTAGAGTTACAGGCTAACTTAAATGTGACAGATAACCTATCTACACAATTTGCTTATACCCACAACAACTCTAAACAAGATTTATCGACTACAAATACTATTCGTACCCCTGCTATTCCTAATGATCAATTATCTGCGAAACTTCAGTACTTATTCTTAGGTAATCATCCTCTCGATGGATTACGTATTGGTGCAGGTGTGCGTTATGTTGGTAGTACCGATGATCAGCAATATTACGCAGGATATAAAGTAGATTCATACACATTGGTCGATGCAATGGCAAGCTATCCTTTAAATGAACAGCTTAATATCCAACTCAATGCAACAAACTTAACCAATAAAAAATATGTAAGCTCTTGTTCCTTCTATTGTTACTATGGCGTATCCCGCTCTGTAGATATGCGCGTAACGTATAAATGGTAAGTAAACTTAAAACATACAGTCTGTAATTACAGACTGTATGTTTTTTATTTATGAATTATTTATATTTTAATACTTTGCAACCCATATTATTCAAATGTTATAGAAGGCAAAATGATCAACACAGACTCTAAGCATTGGTACGCTTTGACCATTTTTTATCGATTTTTCTTAGCATTTGTCGTAGGTTGCCTATGTGCGAACTATTTTGCTTTTAACCTTACCTTGCTATTTCAATTCATCATTGGAAATGCTGAAGCAATTTTTTTAGCTGCTTTTATATCAATTTTCTTTTTTATCATTTTCGTTATTTATAGTTTTATTATTCAATCTCTAATGAAGCTAACAATCTTCTGTCTCATTTTATTTAGCTTGCTATTTATTTTAAGCAAAACTTTAGGATAAAAAATGAAAAGTTCTGCTCGTCAATCTATGGCATGGTTACATTCTTGGGTCGGTCTTCTTTTAGGTTGGTTTTTATTTACTATTTTTTTAACTGGTTCTTTAACCTATTACCGCCATGAAATTAATTTATGGAGCCAGCCACAACTTGCCAGTATACAAGTCAAACAAGAAACTGCTGTTAATAGCGCATTAAACTATTTAGAAAAAAATGCCTCAAATGCTAAAAGCTGGTATTTACAAATTGCTAATGAAAATAATCCAGTAAATAAAATATTCTGGCAAACACAAGATGGACAGTTTAATAGCAAAATATTAGATCCAAATACAGCGAAAGAATTAGAAGTTTCAAATAGCCAAGCAGGTGAATTTTTATATTTGTTCCATTTTCAGCTCTACGGCATGCCTATTCTACTTGCTCGCACAATCGTTTCATTTGCTGCATTCATTATGTTAATTACCCTAATTTCAGGCATTATTACGCATAAAAAAATATTCATAGACTTTTTCACACTACGTACATTTAAAGGACAACGATCCTACTTAGACTTTCACAACGTAAGCTCAGTTATTGCATTACCATTTTTTCTAACGATTACTTTCACAGGTTTAACTATCCTATTTTATTTATATTTCCCAATGGGTATTCAAAAAATATACCCTACAAATAGTTTTCAATATTTTGATGAAATCCGTAATGTTAAAACTGTAGAAAAGACACATCTTCAAAATGTTAAAATGATGGATTCTGTACAAATGCAAAAACTTGTACAAAGCCATATAGGTAATACTCCACTTAATATAATTACCATAAAAGACCCAAATACATCTCAAGCAATTGCCACATTTAATGCACTCGAAGATCACACCATTACTCAAAATGTGCCACAAGTAACCTTCAATGCAACAAGTGGTGAAATGCTTGCATCTACAAAAAATCAAAGTGCCGTAGCTAGACTTAGTGCTGGTGTTTACGGCATTCACATGATGACTTTTGCTCAACCATTTTTACGCATGGCATTATTTTTTTCAGGTATTTTAGGCTGTGTAATGATTGCTTCAGGGCTTTTACTCTGGAGCTTAAAACGTCAAATCCAAAGCAAAAAAAATAAATTGAGTGTAGGACATTATCTTGTTGATCGATTAAATATGACCGCATTTATAGGTTTAAGTATTTCAATACTAGGTTTTTTAATATGTTACAGAGTAAATGCCATATTCAACGAAACACTATCAGAAACTTTTATTTTCTTTTCTGTATGGAGTTTATGTTTTGCCATTTCACTCTTTATTGCTAAACAGTATTTGTGGAAAGCCTTTTTAAAAGCATTTATTTTATTTAGTATTTTATTCATTGTTATCGATATATTGTTTCTATCATCTTACTTAAATACAGCTGTTAAGTTTAACTATTGGAAAATTTTACGATTAGACCTTTTTATCTTGATTTTTACAGGCTTAGCTATTTTTTTACATCAGAGATTAGAACCTATCCAAGCGAAAGCATATGAAAAAGTTAAAAACAAGCTCTCTAATAGCAAAACACATATAGGATTTCCTGAATGACTTATTTTTTATTATTTTTAAGCATGTTTTTCATTCTCTTATCAACATATGGCTTCTATTATTCAACAGAGAAGGTACGTAAAAAAGATTTAAATAGTAGACTCAATAAATTAATAATTTCCCCTAAAATAATAAAACTAGTCTCTAGTTTATTATTCATTCTCGCATTTTTAACTTTGTCTTATATTTATGATTATTCAATAGCTTTTGTTAGTATTTGGATTCTTTACACGCCTATTTTCTTATTAGTTATATTATTAAAAAATAATTTAAAAGCTATCCCCAAAAAAGAATGAAGCCAAAAACTCCATTTTACTTAGCAATTTTTTGCATAAGCAAATCTATAATCAAGACAACAGTTTATCTATGAAAGTCATAAGATATGCACGTTTTTTCATAATTGGCATTTTTTCATGGCTGGTCCGATCGAGTTTATTTTAGCAGGTGTTTTAGTTGGTTTCTGTGTAGGAATAACAGGTGTCGGTGGTGGTTCACTCATGACGCCAATTCTAATTAGCCTTTATAAAATTGAACCGCATATTGCTATTGGTACAGATTTACTTTATGCCGCAATTTCTAAGTTTTGTGGCTCTTTAGTACATGCAAAAAAAATGAATATTGTATGGCCAATTGTCATTTGGCTTGCTGTAGGAAGTATTCCAGCATCTTTTGCAACGCACTGGGTATTAGAAAATTATTTAAGTCAATCTGCAAACTATAAAGCTGTTTTAACTACAGTATTAGGTTTCATGCTTACACTGACAGGTATTTCAATTGTTTTTCGTGGCTCTATTGAAAAATTCTTCAATAAATTACGTAAACAAAATAAAACAGAGCTCACAAATGATATTGATGCCATAAAACAACAAGCGAAACGTAAACGCCCATATATTATTTTCATGGGAATTGTACTCGGTGTATTTGTGACATTATCTTCAGTAGGTGCAGGTGCTTTTGGCATTATGGCGCTTATTTTAATGTTCCCTAATTTACCCATGATTCGTATTATTGGCTCAGATGTTGTTCACGCTGTACTACTCACCTTAGTTGCAGGTTTAGGACACATGAGCTCAGGCAATGTAGATTTTGCCTTACTAGGATGGTTACTGTGTGGCTCTATTCCAGCTATTGTGATAGGAACTTTAATCAGTTCTCGTATGCCTGAAAAAATTATTCGTAAAATTTTAGGAATTACCTTATTTGCTATAGGTATTAACTTTATGATTAACCCTATAAAGTCAAAACCAGTTGAAAAACCAACCAGCGCGATGATTTTAACCATTGAAAAAACACAGTTTGGTTAATTTAACTTACAGATTCATCACTTTTTTTTCAAAGTAGTATTCGTCTTTTTTATAACAAAATTGCATAGCATTCATGTTATATTCGGACTATTAAACAACCTCTTGTATGATCAAACCAGTGACGGCAATGAATACACTACAGTCAAATCAAATTACACAGCCAGATATCGATGACGTGAATATCAGCAATATTCAACCACTTGTAACTCCAGCACAATTAAAAACTGAACTACCTTTGACTGAAACTGCCTATCAAACAGTATTACACGGTCGTGAGACAATTCGTAATATTCTAAATGGTCAAGATAAACGTCTTTTTGTTGTGATTGGTCCATGCTCTATTCATGACCCTGTTGCAGCACATGAATATGCAGACCGTTTAAAAGTATTAAGTGAAAAAGTAAAAGATACTTTATACATTGTTATGCGTGTTTATTTTGAAAAACCACGTACAACTGTTGGTTGGAAAGGTCTTATTAATGACCCAGACATGAATGATTCATTCAATATTGAAAAAGGTCTTCGTTTAGGTCGTAAGCTTCTTGTTGAATTAAATGAAAAAGGCTTACCTTGTGCAACTGAAGCACTCGACCCTAACTCGCCACAGTACTACCAAGATTTAATTTCATGGTCTGCAATTGGTGCACGTACAACAGAAAGCCAAACACACCGTGAAATGTCTTCAGGTCTTTCATCACCTGTTGGTTTTAAAAATGGTACAGATGGCGGTTTAACAGTTGCGACAAATGCAATGCAATCGGTTAAACATAGCCACAGCTTCCTTGGTTTGAATGAACAAGGTCAAGTTTCTGTTATTCGTACTAGTGGTAACCCATACGCACACGTTGTTTTACGTGGCGGTAATGGTAAACCTAACTATGATGCAGGCTCTGTTGCTGAAGCTGAAGCTGCCCTAGCTAAAGCAAAAGTAAGTAACAAAATTATGATTGATGCAAGCCATGCAAACTCAAATAAAGACCCGTACTTACAACCTCTTGTTCTTAGAAACCTGACAGAACAAATTTTAGATGGTAATAAATCTATTGTCGGTATTATGGTCGAAAGTCACCTAAAAGGTGGTCGTCAGGATATTCCTGAAAACTTATGCGATCTTGAATATGGCAAATCAGTAACTGATGGCTGTATCGATTGGGATACAACTGAACAAGCTCTTTTAGAAATGGACGCTGCACTAAAAGACGTACTACCAAACCGCTAATTTGTACAAAAAGTTTAAAATGCCATCTTTATGATGGCATTTTGCTTTATAGTAGTATTTTTATATTACTCTTATAGAAGCAATAATTATGAATGAAATAGCGAATAAATTATGTGAAGTTTCAAATTTTCAATTTATTCATGATCATTTATTTAGTTCTGGCCAACCTACAAGAGAACAACTTCAAGCCATTAAAGAATATGGCGTAACTTCTGTTATTAACCTTGCTTTAGCAGATGCTGAACCACGCTTAGAGCAAGAAGATCGTATTTGTTTAGAGTTAGGCTTAAATTATTTTCATATCCCCGTACTTTGGGATACCCCTTCAGATGACCAATGTCTTTTTATTTTAGACCTCATCAATCACCTTGTACAAACTCAAATGGTTTGGATTCACTGTGCAAAAAACTATCGTGTTGCAAGTTTAATGTATTTATATCGCCAATATTATATGGATATTGATATGCCAACTGCACAAGAAGAATTGCATAAAATTTGGGAACCGAATGAAACCTGGACAGGTCTTATTCATGCTGTTGCTTTACAACTTCAAGGTCGTAAAGCAACACAAGACCTGCAACAAGAGCTAGCTCATTCAGATCATTTAGAATGAGCGATCAGCACTGTTGCTGTAGATAAAATTCCTTCCTGACGTCCTGTAAATCCAAGTTGTTCTGTCGTTGTTGCTTTAATACTAATTTGAGTAACATCGACATCTAGAACATTTGCAATACTTTGACGCATTTCTAAATTATGTTTTGCTAGTTTTGGACGCTCACATGCAACCGTAATATCTGCATTATTCAAAACATAGCCACGGTCTAAAATCAGTTGATATACATGTTTTAAAAGGACTTTACTGTCTGCACCTTTAAAATTTGGATCTGTATCTGGAAAATGCTGACCAATATCACCCAAAGCTAATGCACCTAATAAAGCATCACATAAGGCATGTAATACAACATCACCATCTGAATGTGCTTTTAAACCTTGCTTATGAGGAATTTGAATGCCCGCCAGAGTAACAAAATCACCCTCTTCAAATGCGTGAACATCAAGTCCTTGTCCAATTCGAATTTGTGCGACCACATCGGGCTCCTTAATAAATAAATTTCTGAAATCTTGTATTCATGCTTTCTATTTCGATATAGTAAGCATATAAGCGAATTAAAGTATAAGCGATCATGCTGTTGAAAACAGACATTAATCTTTTTAAATATTTAGGCTCAACTTTTATTTTGGGATGTATATATTCATCTTCATTATTTGCACAGGGTTTAAATTGCTCAAATACTGATGATTCTTCTTTAAAGAAAATATGTTCAGATAAATATTCAAAAGAACTTAACTTATTTAAAGAAAGTACATTAAAAACAAACTTGATTACAGATGCTCCAATTCGCTTAATTCAAGATACTGAAAAACTTTGGTTGCAACAGCTAAAACAATGTAAAAGTTCTGATTGCTATAAACAGCAGTTTGATGCTCGTTTGGAACAATTAAACTTTTTCACATCAATGAATCAAAGCTTAACGCAGCACTACCTAAAATATGAAAATGGTAAAATTGCAGCACAACCTATTCACCTACAAATTCACCAACTCACAAAAAACAATATCAAAATTGAAGGTATTGCATACCGCAATCCAAACAATAAATTAGAAAAGCAAACTATTCCCTTCTTAGCTTATTCAACAACTGAGAAGAAAACTGAAATTACAAATAATGAAAATGACTGTAAATACACATTTAATTATACGAAAGCATATTTACAAGTCAAAACTTCACAAAAAAAATGTGAAAGATTCTCTGGTATTTATAGACTTTATGATTAAGAAATATAGTTAAAAGCAGGTGATTTCACCTGCTTTTTCAAAATTAGTCCCTTAAAAAATAAAATACAAAATAATAGGCAAAGTAAATGCGGCAATCACTGTTTGCAAGCTAATGACTCCTGCCATTAATTGGCTATTTCCACCTAAAACTTTAGTTAAAATATAGGATGAGGAAGCTGTTGGTAAGGCAAAAAATAAGACTAAAACTTGCATTTCAAGTCGAGGAATATCTAAAAAACTACATGTGAAATATGCCAAGGTTGGCATAATTAATAAGCGTGAAAAAGTATTGACCCATAAAGGTAATAAGTTTGAGCCTAAATCTTTAAAGCTTAATGCAGCCCCTACACACATTAAACCTAATGGCAAACTACACACAGCTAACTGCTTTATAAATGCAGATAAACCACCCCACAACTGCAATCCACTTAAATTAAATATTCCACCAACTAATGCACCTAAAATTAATGGATTTTTAAGCAAAGAAATTGCAACTTGTAATAAGTTCATTTGCCCTGAATTTGTCAGTGCTAATACAGAGAACACATTAACAATGGGAATACCTAAAACCAAAAGAATGGCAAAAACAGTCATCCCTTGTTGGTGAAATAATGAAGCAACTACAGCTAAACCTATATATGAGTTAAAGCGTAAATTACTTTGTACATATACCCCAAACTGCTGAGCTCTCGTTTTATAGACTGCTTTTAAGGTATACAATGCAACTAGTGCAATAACAAAAACAATTGAAATAGTCGCGATTACATTTTGAATTGCATTTAATTTAATATCCGCTTCTGCCAAATTTGAAAATAGCATGACAGGAAAAAATACATAATAATTAATTTTTTCGGCATTTCTCCAAAAGCTATCTTCAACAAAAACCGTTCTTTTTACAATATAGCCCATGGCAATGAGAGCAATTAATGGAAACAGTGCAACGAATATAAGTAAAGACATGATATGGGATTAAATTTTCTTGAATATGTTGAATTCTATTTAAAAATAATATTACATTAAACTTATAAGTACTCATATTTATATGAGCTTTCACTCATCTTGAATGAAAAATTTAAATATGACATTTACACAACTTAGTATCTTTTCCAAACTGGCTGAATTACAAAGTTTTACGCTTACAGCAGATCACTTTCAAATTTCACAATCTGCTGTTTCTCATACCATTAAAAGCTTAGAAAAAGAATGGAATTTGCAACTTTTTCACCGCCATCAAAATGAAGCTAAGCTAACCGAGCATGGGCTAAAACTACTCATTAAAGCACGTGAAATTTTAAATTTGAATCAAGGTTTACAACAAGAAATCGATGAAATTCATGGTATCCATCACGGTACTTTACGCATAGGCTCATTTGGAACCTCATCTTCTATTGTTCTTATTCCTTTAATTTTAGAAATTTATAAACAACGCTACCCCAATATTGAAATATTTATTGAAGAAGGAAGTGATCAAGATATCAGCTCATGGTTAATTAACCGTAAAATAGATATTGGCTTTGTTGTATTACCCGATGAGCGATTTGACACCATTCATATTATGGATGATATTTTTGTTGCATTAATTCCACAACATTATGAATTGGCAAATAAAAAGTCTATTGAACTACATGATCTTGTGCCACATCCCTTTTTAATGACGGGTGCAGGCAGTCAACGCCATGTTGCTAATATGTTTAAAAAATTAGGCTTAACACCCAATATTAAATGCAATTTTTCTCAACTTCTCACGATTATTAATATGGTAAATTCAGGTGCGGGGGTTTCCGTTGTTGCAGATATGGCACTTAATAAAAACCTACTAAACCTCTATCCCAACATTGTAAAAAGACCACTTTCACCAAATATTAAACGCTCAATCGGACTTGCTGTAAAAAATAAAGCCTATGTTACACCAGCAACACAGGCTTTTATTAATATTGCTTTAGAGGTTTTAAAAGACCAATAAAGCTGTTTAACATTTTATACAGGATGCTTAACCGCAATAAGCTGACTCACCATCGCAGCAGTTACCGCAGACAATGTCCAACCTAAATGCCCATGACCTGTATTATAGAATACACGTTCACGCTTGCCTTCACGAACCACAGGCATCATATTTGGCATCATTGGACGCAAGCCTGACCAAGGCACTGCATGTTCTGTAGATACATCAAAGTTACGATTCACCCAATCCGTTAATGGCTGAATTCGGTCTGCGCGAATATCACGGTTATATCCATTATATTCCGCAGTTCCTGCAATACGGAAACGATCAGCACCTAAACGAGATGTCACAATTTTTGCACTCTCATCTAGTAAACTTACCCAAGGTGCATTTTCCACACTCTTCGCATCGTTTAAGTTCACCGTAATTGAATAGCCTTTTACTGGATAAATATTAACGCGATCACCCAACATCTCTGCAAGTTGATAACTACCAACACCACCACAAACTAAAATAGCATCTGCATTTAAAGATACAGATTCTGAAGCGGTATCATGCATATTTTCTGAGCTTGGACGATAAATCACTTCAACACGATCTGCATGATGTTTAACATCCGTTACATCTGCGCCAAATACATATTTAACACCTTTTTTTTCTGTAACTTTTGCTAAGCCTGTCGTGAATCGATGAATGTCACCTGTGGCATCACCAGGACAATAAAAACCACCATAGTAGTCACCCGTTAAGGTCGGCTCAATTTCTTTAATTTCTTGATTGGTTACACCGTGACGTTCAAGACCTGCTTGACATAGCATTTCATTGACTTTAATTGCCACATCATAATCAGCTTTATTATGATAAAAATGTAGAATGCCTCGTTTTTCTAAATTGAAATCGATATTTTCTTCATCGGCAACTTCAAATAAACGCTTACGTGCAAGTAAAGCTAAACGTACTGTTTCATGAGTATTGGCTTCATAGTGAGGAATATTTGCCATAAACTCAAATAACCAACTATATTTATGCAAGCTAAAAGATGGATTGAGTAAAAGTGGAGCCGACTTTTGCGACATCCATTTGATACCCTTTAAAATCGTTGATTTTTGATTCCAAACCTCAGCATTACACGCTGAAAGCTGACCACCATTTGCAAAAGACGTTTCCATTGCAGGATATAAATGTCGATCTAAAACAGTAACTTGATAACCAAGCAATGAAAGTTCGTAAGCTGATGTAACACCTGTAATACCAGCACCAATTACAATAATATGTGGCATAAGCACTCCTTTGGACGCTCTGTTCCTTGTGTATGCCCCATCTGTCATTTGTACCTGAGAGCTTCGATTCAACATTTATTACAAATGATAAACCTTCCCCTTCGGTGAGTGCCTTTATATGCACTTCTCTCCAGATTTTTTGATTATTACAGTCCTTTTGCCTGAGAGTTTCCTGGGGTGTTGCTCCTTCGGCGAGCACAGAAGAGTGCTTCTCTCCTGCAATAATCTATTTTCATTTTACGAGCAATTCTTATACCAATTTGAAATTTAAATTATTTTAATTTCTAAGATGTCTAATTTAGGCTCAAAACAAGCTTATAGATTAAGCAATACAAATTCAATAGCCCACTATCGAACTATTGTTACAACTTAAGTCGATAATATTAGAGATTAAATCTATTTCTCAGATACAAAAAAAGCCCTTATATAGGGCTTCTTAATGAAAATGCTTTATTTGTGTGTGTGAATAGACATCACGATACCCATACTAGCAAGCAAGCTAATTACAGCTGTACCACCATAGCTTAGTAAAGGTAAAGGATCACCTGTTACGGGTAAAATACCACTCACCATACCTGAGTTTAAAAATACAAAGAAAAAGAATGTCAGACCAATTGCACCTGCCATCAATCGACCAAAATTGTCATAACTATTCATGCTGATATATAAGCAGCGAAAGATAATTGCGGCATATAAACTAAATAAAAGAAACACGCCAATAAAGCCAAATTCTTCTGAATAGGTCGACAAAATAAAGTCTGTATGATGTTCTGGCAAATACCCCAAATGCGACTGAGTTCCCTCAAGGAAACCTTTTCCGAGCAAGCCACCCGAACCAATTGCAATTTTAGATTGAATAATATTCCAACCCGCACCTAAAGCATCTGCTTCAGGATCGAAAAGAGTCAAAATACGTTTTTTCTGATATTCCTGTAAAACAAACATCCAAATTACAGGCATGGTGATTGCAAAAGCTGTAATCGCACCACCAATCAATCTCCAAGACATACCACTTAAAAATAGTACGAAAACACCTGGAATAATTAATCCAATATTTAAATCTGGCTGCAATAACACCAAAATAAATGGCACCATCATAATAATAAGTGCAATTACAATATGAATTAACTTTGGAGGAAACGAACGTTTCGCGAAATACCATGCCATCATTAGAGGCATTGCAAATTTCATGACTTCGCTGGGTTGCATACTTCCTATACCAGGCAATGTAATCCAACGCTTTGCACCTAAACGAGTTTCACCAATCACAAAAACCAACAACAGCATAAATATACCAAACAGATATAAATATGGACTAATCGCTTGGTAAACTTTAGGTGGAACTTGCGCACACAAAAACATAATAATGAAACCACTACCAAAGCTAATTGCTTGGCGTAGCAACATTCCAGAATCTGCTGCTGTTGCGCTATATACAACCATTAATCCCAAAGCAGCATTTAAAATTAGAAAGCACAATAACCATGGATCTAAATGTAATTTAGTCCATCTTGATGATTTTTCATTAATGCTTCTACCGTCACGTAAAGCATGACGTAAAAAACGATACTGTTGCGATGGTATCATTGATATGCAATTATTTTAAAACTGAATGAGCTAATTATAGGAGCAATACTCATAGCTGTGAATCACAATTAACAGTCTTATGATTGATAATTGCTTTAATAAATCTATTTTTCTAATTTTGTGATTGTAAAATCAACGAAGCTAACACCAAATCATCTGAATATGTGATTTTAATATTGTCTGAGCGCCCTTGTACAACTTGTACTTTTTGTCCGACATATTCTAATGCACTTGCTTCATCTGTAATGACAATATCACTCGCTAAAGCTTTTTCAATTGCATTCTTTAACACACCCAAACGTGCAATTTGTGGCGTTTGTGCTTGCCATAAATGATCTCGGCTTACCGTCTTATCAATATTCGGGTATTGATCTACATATTTAAGCGTATCTCTAACTTGAGTCGCTAAAATTGCACTCGTATTATTTACTATTGCAGCTTCGACTAGTTCTATTAATGATGACTCACTTACACAAGGTCGTGCCGCATCATGCACAAAGACCCAATCATCGTCTGAAGCAATTTCACATAAATAATTTAAGGCATTTAAGACAGAATGAACACGCTCTTGTCCACCACAGCAAAAATGTGCTTTTTCTGGATGACTAAGTGGCAATTTTTGAGCAACATGATCATGTTCACCAATGGCAAGTACATAACCCGTCAAAGGCAATGTATTTAAACGTGCAACCGTATGTTCAAGAACAGTCTTACCTAAAATATTTTGATATTGCTTTAATTCAGTTTTAGAAAAACGACTACCTGAACCAGCAGCAGGAATAACAGCCCAAAGTTTATTGGATTGGAGGTAATTCTTCTGATTCATTGGTTCTTGAGTCTGTATTTTGATATGGATTTACGTATAGAGGTTTATATTGTGTACTAATTGTACTCATTTGAATAAACGTTTCATGTGGTTTAACTAGACCTAAATCTAAACGCGCATGTTCTTCGATCGCTTCAACGCCATTTTTCAAGTCATAAACTTCAGCAGCTAAAATACGATTTCGTTCTTTTAATTCTGTATTCAATTCACGTTGTTGTTCTATTTTTTGGCTTAATTTTTGATGCTCCAATGCACCGCCTTCACCAAAATAATAGGCATACTGAAACCCCGCAATCAAAATGATTGCGAGGCCCAATAACACTTTACTCGAAATTGAGTCGAATAAACGTAGTATTAACATATATTGCTTAGTTTAAACCTTTAAACTCAGCTTTACCGCGATAAGCAGCATTAGTCAACTCTTCAATACGAAGCAATTGGTTATATTTCGCTACACGGTCAGAACGGCAAAGTGAACCAGTCTTGATTTGACCTGCACCTGTACCTACAGCTAAATCAGCAATAGTCGAATCTTCAGTTTCGCCTGAACGGTGTGAAATCACTGTAGAGTAACCATTTTCTTTTGCAAGATAGATTGCATCTAAAGTTTCAGTCAACGTACCAATTTGGTTGTACTTAATTAAGATTGAGTTACCAACTTTTTCATTGATACCACGTTGTAAAATCTTAGGATTTGTAACGAACAAGTCATCACCAACCAATTGGATTTTGTCACCAAGGATTGAAGTTAGGTAAGACCAACCTTCCCAATCAGACTCATCTAAACCATCTTCAATAGAGATAATTGGATATTGGTTTACAAGACCTGCAAGGTAGTCAGAGAATTGGTTGCTTGTGAATGCTTTGTTGCCTTCACCTGCAAGAATGTATTGACCATCTTTGTAGAATTCTGAAGATGCACAATCAAGCGCAAGCATAATGTCAGAACCAGCTTTGTAACCCGTTTGACCAATTGCTTCAAGAATTACAGTAATAGCTTCTTCGTTAGAACGAAGGTTTGGTGCAAAACCACCTTCATCACCAACTGCAGTGTTTAAACCTTTTTTGTTTAAAACTGATTTTAAAGAATGGAAGATTTCAGCGCCAGCGCGTAAAGCTTCAGAGAATGAACCAAAACCAACAGGCTCAATCATGAATTCTTGAATATCAACATTGTTGTCTGCATGTGAACCACCATTGATGATGTTCATCATTGGTACAGGCATAGTCAAAATTGAGTTATTGCGAAGGTTAGCAATATATTGGAACAAAGGAATTTTTTGTTCTTCAGCAGCAGCACGAGCAGCAGCTAAAGATACTGCTAAAGTCGCGTTTGCGCCTAATTTTTCTTTGTTTTCAGTGCCGTCTAAAGCAATCATCGTATTATCGATATCTTTTTGCTCAAAAACAGACTTACCAACTAAAGCATCACGGATTAAAGTGTTTACGTTGTTAACCGCAGTTTTAACACCTTTACCTAAGTAACGAGCTTTATCGCCATCACGAAGTTCTAAAGCTTCACGAGAACCAGTTGAAGCACCAGATGGTGCACATGCACGGCCAACCACGCCAGATGCTAAGATTACGTCAGCTTCGATGGTTGGGTTACCACGAGAGTCCAAAATTTCACGTGCACGAATGTCAACGATTTGACTCATGAACAATTCCTCTGTTGATTAATAACACGATGCTTTAGAAGGCATCATTATGTATCTAATTAATGAGTATCTAGCTTTTTAAAGCCTTTTACTAAAGTATCTAATTCTTTAAGCTGAGCTAAGAATGGTTCAAGCTGCGATAAACGCAACGCACATGGACCATCACACTTCGCTTTTTCAGGATCTGGATGAGCTTCTAAGAACAAACCAGCCAAACCTGTTGCCACTCCCGCACGCGCAAGCGTTGTAATTTGCGCACGACGACCACCTGCAGAATCTGCACGACCGCCTGGAGTTTGAAGTGCATGAGTCACATCAAAGAACACAGGAACATTCATTTCTTTCATGGTGTCGAAACCAAGCATATCTACAACTAAATTGTTGTAACCAAATGCTGAACCACGCTCACAAATAATGAGTTTGTCATTTCCTGCTTCTAAACACTTATGCAAAATATGGCGCATTTCATGTGGAGCAAGGAACTGTGCTTTTTTAATGTTGATAATGGCTTGAGTTTTTGCCATTGCTTCAACCAAGTCAGTTTGGCGACTTAAAAATGCAGGAAGTTGGATAATATCTGCAACTTCCGCAACAGGAGCAGCTTGGTAAGGTTCATGTACATCTGTAATGATTGGTACATTGAAGTATTTTTTAATGTCAGCTAACCACTCGATCCCTTTTTCTAGGCCTGGACCACGAAAAGAGTTTAAGCTTGAACGATTGGCTTTATCAAAACTTGCTTTGAACACGTAAGGAATTCCTAAACGTGTACAAATATCAACATAAGTCTCAGCAATTTCAAAAGCTAAGTCTTTTGACTCAAGTACGTTCATTCCGCCAAATAATACAAATGGTAAATGATTCGCCATTTGTATATCGCCAAGGGTTATTATTTCTTGTGGTTTTAATACTGACATTTAAACTTCCCTAGTTTGTTCTCAAAATCCAATTATTTGGCTTTGTTGTATTGCTGTTTAGCAGCATCAATAAAGCTTGCAAATAATGGATGTCCATCACGTGGTGAACTTGTAAATTCTGGATGGAATTGTACAGCGATAAACCAAGGATGAGCAGGAATTTCAACAGTTTCAACTAAACGCTGTACTGGTGAATAACCAGAAATTTTCATTCCTTTTTCTTCAAGAACAGGAATAAAACGATTATTCATTTCATAACGGTGACGATGACGTTCGATAATTTCATCAGAGCCATAAACTTCAGCAGTTTTAGTACCCGCAACCAATTCAGACTTCTGTGCACCAAGACGCATTGTACCGCCAAGGTCAGAATCTGCATTACGTTGTTGCACTTCACCACGTTCATCTAACCATTCAGTAATTAAACCAATCAATGGAGATTTAGTTGAACGGTTAAACTCTGTAGATGTCGCATCTGTAATACCAGCAACATTACGTGCATATTCAATTACAGCCAATTGCATGCCTAAACAAATACCTAAGAATGGTACTTTGTTTTCGCGAGCAAATTGAATTGCTTTCATTTTGCCTTCAGTACCGCGCTCACCAAAACCGCCTGGAACTAAGATCGCGTCAGCATCTTTTAATACTTCTGCAACATCTTGGCTTTCAAGCTCTTCAGCATTAACGTAGTCAATTTGAACTTTAACGCGGTTTTTAACGCCTGCGTGTAAAAGTGCTTCATTTACAGATTTATAAGCATCTGGAAGTTCAACATATTTACCAACCATTGCAACACGCACTGTGTATTCAGGGTTTAAAAGTGCCTCTACTACGTTATCCCAGTCAGTTAAATCTGCTTCTGGAAGATCGTTAAAGCCAAAACGTTCACAAATTAAATCATCAACATTTTGTTCATAGAACGTACGTGGAATTTGATAAATTGTACGTGCATCTTTACATACAACTACGGCACGTGCTTCTACGTTTGTAAATAGTGCAATTTTACGTGTTGTGTCAGCATCTACATCGTATTCTGTACGACAGATTAAGATATCTGGCTGAATACCAATAGAAAGCAATTCTTTAACAGAATGCTGAGTTGGTTTTGTTTTAAGTTCTGCTGCAGATTTGATATATGGAAGCAATGTTAAATGCATTAACATTGTGCGCTTATGACCAAGCTCAACCATTAATTGACGTACAGATTCCATAAATGGAAGTGATTCGATATCACCTACTGTCCCACCAATTTCTACAATTGCAACATCGTAACCTTCGCCTGCGCGAAGAACACGTTCTTTAATATTATCCGTAATATGTGGAATAACTTGAACTGTTCCACCTAAGTAATCACCACGGCGTTCTTTATTTAATACGTCTTGATATACACGACCAGATGTAAAGTTATTTAACTTTGTCATCTTCGCACGACGTAAGAAACGCTCGTAATAACCTAAGTCTAAATCAGTTTCAGCACCATCCTCTGTGACAAAAACTTCACCATGCTGGAATGGGCTCATTGTCCCTGGATCGACATTAATGTATGGATCCATTTTGACCATGGTTACTTTTAAACCACGAGCTTCTAAAAGTGCAGCAACTGAAGCAGCTGAAATACCTTTACCTAGTGATGATACAACACCACCAGTAACGAAAATAAAATGGGTCATTGGATTTCTCATACAGACGAGCCTAAATCGGCTAACAATGTTGTGCGATTTTACTTTACCTTGTACCCATAAAGCAAAGTCATTCCGCATCTATTCTTCGATCATTTGACAATTGATCAATTTATAATCACTTTTTAGATTGTGTTATTCCTTTCATTTATAGGATTTTCATATTTTAATTTACTGTTATAATAACAAAATCCATTCAAGCTACTATTTTTACCATTATGAATAAAAAACTTTTAATTTGTGCGGCAATTGCTACAGGCTTATTATTAACAGCATGCGTAAAAAAAGAAGCGCCTAAAGAAGAAGATCAAACTGATGTAGCATCATCTGAACCTGTAAATCTTCAACCACTAGAACAACCGAGTGTAGAAACAACTTTACCAGAACAAGAGTCTATTCAGATTGAACGTATTGAAACTGAAAATACAACAACTGAAATCCGTCGCTCTGTTCAAGAAACTGAATCAACTCAAGCTTCTGAAACGGCAAACGACACACCTGCAACACCTAAAGTTGAAGATAAACCAACCCAACCTAAAGCAAACCACACTTCGGGCTCACAGTCTGAAGATGATGCTGTTGCAGCAGCAATTGCAGCGGCTACTCCTGCTTTAGAGAACTAAGTTGTAATGATATAAAACAACCTAAATTCAATAAAAAAGACTAGCAAAAGCTAGTCTTTTTTACATTAATTATATTTTTGCAAGAAATCTGCTATTAATTTTGCCGCCCAAGAGCGTGTATTTATCCCTTCATAAAATCCGCAATGACTTCCTTTTTTGGTGGTAACCACTGCGACATAATCCATTAATTGAATCGTTTTTTCATAGGGATAAAAATTTTTAATATGACAGATAGGGTCATCTTCTGCATTTAGAATCAGCAGCGGAACTTTAACATTTTCAAAAACATAAATTGGATTGGTTGCCAAACAGTAGTCAGCATAACTGTTATAACCTGCCAACTCATAATAACAACGCTCAAACTCAGCCAAATTTTTTGACTTCAAAACATTAGCAACCGATTCTGTCGCTTTCCATGTTTCACGATATGGCACAATGAAATTTTTAAATAACTTTTTAGTCATGATCTTGCTATAAACAGGATGAATATTTACAAAACCCAACTCTGTGTTATAGCCCGGACACAAAGCAAATGCTGCTTTGAATGGAGTCTGATCACCCACTTCTCCTAGATAACGAACAAGTAATCCTGTTCCAGCCGAAGAACCAACACCATATAAATTCGATTGCGGATACTTTTTTTGAATGTGTAAGATCTGCTCTTTTAAATCTGCAGTTGAACCAAATAAGTTCATTTGCGGAACAGATAATGGTAAATCTGCATGCCCACGGCGCAAACATAATGCAATACGCCAACCTGTGTATTTATGCAAATCACGGATTAATTCACGCATACTTTCAGGCGTACCTGTAATGGTATGCATTACAACAATTGTTGGAGCATTGGATGGTAAATCCAATCCATACCATGCAATTCCTGTAATTCCCCCATCTTTCATACTCATTTGTTCAACTAAATCATATTCAAGATGAACAAATCGTTTTTTAATTACATCAAAATATAACAAATGCGCATGTGTATTACTTAACCAAGGCGTTGGTCTATATTTTTTAGATAACTGAGGTAATTGTTCAAGAACATTCTTTAAATAACCATCAGATTTATAATAAAGTTTAGGAACTTCTGCCCCTGTTACTTTATCCAATACTTTTAAAGATACTTTTCGAGCTTTTTTCAAAATCAATTTCATATGATTGATCTACAACAATCCCATTTAAATTTATGTTCAAAAAGCATGCCTATTACAGAACATAATGCAAAATTACATCATACTTTGCATGCGTTGCCCCATCAAAACAGCCAAAGCCTCCAATCCACTTTTCGGTCGGATCATAACCTCAAAATCTACAATTTTCCCATGTTCATTAAACTGGATCATATCGATACCTTTTAGTTTCTTTTTACCAATATTTGCTGAAAATTCAAGCACAGCACTCAAACCATCCTCACTAAAAAACTCTCGATGATAAGTAAAGTTTTCAAATACTTGAATAACATTACTTAATATAAAAAACACAATTAGCTTTCCAGAATAAGGGCTATAAGCCACTGGCGATCTGAACACGACCTCATCATCAAGCAAATCGTTCAACACACTCATATCTCGCTTTTCTAGCATTTCATGCCAACGTGCTATCGCCATTTTTGTTGTCTGAATTGTCATTTTTAAACATCCTTTTTTATTTTAAAACTATAAAAAACTCAACTAAAACATCAGTAAGAAGAGGTTTCCCCCTTCTTACCTAAAAGCTTTAAATGATCGCTGCTAATTCAGCACCTTGTCGAATTGCACGTTTTGCATCTAATTCTCCCGCTTCTTTTGCGCCACCAATTAAATGAACACTTTTACCTATCGCTTCAAGTTGATCGTACATTGCGGTATATGATTCTTGTCCTGCACATATCACAATATTATCGACATCTAAAACAGTTGGATGATCATTCACTGTAATATGCAAACCACGCTCGTCAATTTTGTCGTAACTTGCACCTGCAATCATTTTCACATCACGATGTTTTAAACCCGTACGGTGAATCCAACCTGTGGTTTTTCCTAATCCACCACCCACAGAGCTTGCCTTGCGTTGTAATAAGTAAATTTCACGTGGTGATTCTTCGACTTTTGCTGATTTTAAACCACCAACATTTGCATAAGTCGTATCAATTCCCCATTCATCATAGAATTTTTCAGGATTCAAACTCCCACTATCACCTTCATGTGACAAATATTCAGCCGTATCAAACCCAATGCCACCTGCACCTATAATCGCAACTTTTTTTCCTACATCTTTCTTATGTTTTAAGACATCAATATATGAAAGTACTTTAGAGTTTTCTATGCCTTCAATATTAAGATGACGCGGTGTCACACCTGTTGCGACCACGATTGCATCGTAGTTTGTATTTTCAAGTTCTTCATAAGTGGCAAGATGATTGAGCTTTAAACTAATATTCGGTTGCAACTCAATTTTACGTTTGAAATAACGTAATGTTTCATAAAACTCCTCTTTACCAGGAACAGTTTTCGCAATATTGAATTGACCACCGATTTGATTGGATGCTTCAAAAATAGTGACTTTATGACCACGATCTGCTGCATAAGTTGCAAAGCTTAAACCTGCAGGTCCCGCACCAATTACTGCAATATTCTTAACATGATTTGTTTCTTTAAAAATAAGCTCTGTTTCAAAACATGCACGTGGATTAACCAAACATGAGGCCACTTTCATTGAAAAAATATGATCTAAACAAGCTTGATTACAACCAATACAGGTATTGATTTCATCACTTCGACCTTGTTCAGCTTTTTCTACAAAAAACGGATCTGCTAGCATAGGACGTGCCATTGAAATCATATCTGCATGTCCTGATGCAAGCACATGTTCTGCCATTTCTGGTGTATTAATACGATTTGATGTAATAAGCGGAACTTTAACTTCGCCTTTAAGTTTTTCAGTAACCCAAGTAAAAGCAGCTCGTGGTACTTTGGTGGCAATTGTCGGAATTCTAGCTTCATGCCAACCAATGCCAGTGTTAATAATAGTTGCACCTGCTTTTTCTATTGCTTTTGCAAGTTGTACAACTTCCTCAAATGTTGAGCCACCTTCAACTAAATCCAACATCGAAAGACGGTAAATAATAATGAAGTTTTCACCAACTTCTTCACGTATTCTTTTTACTATTTCAATAGGAAGACGAATACGATTTTTATAGCTTCCACCCCACTCATCATCACGATGATTGGTACGTGCAGCAATAAACTCATTAATTAAATAACCTTCCGAGCCCATCACTTCAACACCATCATAACCAGCATAGTGTGCTAATTTTGCACAATTCACAAAATCATCGATGGTTTGAGTTACTTCAGCAGAGGTTAAGGCATGTGGTTTTACAGGATTGATAGGTGCCTGAATAGCCGATGGTGCTACATTTTCAGCTTGATAAGAATAACGCCCTGTATGCAAAATTTGCATTGCAATTTTACCACCAGCCTCATGAACAGCACTTGTAATAACCTTATGTTTTTCAGCTTCATCTTTTGCATCTAATTTTGAGCCTCCTGCAAAAGTAACTCCTGCATCATTCGGTGAAATCCCTCCTGTCACAATTAAGGCAACACCACCTTTTGCTCGCTCTGCATAAAATGCCGCCATACGATCAAAACCACCAGGTGCTTCCTCTAAACCTACATGCATAGAACCCATCAATACACGGTTTTTAAGCGTTGTAAAACCTAAGTCTAGAGGTGCTAACAGATTTGGAAAACTTGACATACATACTCCTTGGCGAGCTTCATGCTGGCTATTTTTATGTTTAATGCAACTTGTTGCATACTTTTATATTCGAGATTTGATTTTTATGCAACATGTTGCATAATAAAACACATGAAAAATTACACGTTGTAAATGTATGTCCTTAGCACATGTTTTACTCACAAGCTTACTAGAAAAGCCCAGTACTGGCATTGAGCTGGCTCGACGTTTCGACCGTTCAATGGGCTTTTTTTGGAATGCAACACATCAACAAATATATCGTGAGCTGAACTCTATGCTCAATAAAGGCTGGATTTCCACACTCGAAGATTCAGACTATATGGGGCGAAGTAAAACCTATCAAGTGGAGTTATTAGGTAGAACCGAGCTTGCCAACTGGATGCTCAAACATAGTGAACCTGCTCAATTGCGTGAAGAACTAATGGTTCGCTTACGTGCAGAAGCACAATTGTGTGGAAATACTGTATTACCCGAACTTGAACAACATTTAGTGCTACACAAAGAAAAACTAACAACTTATCAACTTATTTTTGACAAAGATTTTAGTCATACTTATGCAAAAAATCGCACACTCTATATACATAAAATGATTTTACAACTTGGTATAAACTTAGAAATGGGATGGATCGACTGGCTTGAAGAAGTCATTCCCGTGCTGAAAAATTTTAACGATTAAGCAACAATCACCTAAAAATGCGCTAAACCAAGTTTCAATAATAGGATGATGTAATGCCTTATTACACTATGCAAGATCATGAAAAATTACATGTTCGTGAGTTTGGTCGTGGTCAGCCTGTATTCGTATTATCTGGTTTAGGTATGCAAAGTTGGCAATGGTTTCCATTTTTATATCCCCTGAAAAACAAATATCACTTTATTATTCCAGATTGGCGTGGCTTTGGTGGGTCGAAAAATTGTGCCATTCCTTCAATTGATGCGATTTCAAGTCATTGGCAAGACCTAAATACACTCATTCAACACACCAAATTTGAAAAATTTAAGCTCATTGGCTATTCAATGGGAGCAACAACAGCCATGCATGGTATGAAATATGGAGATTTATCTTCATATCTCACGAGTTATTTACATATCGACCAAACACCTAAAATTACAGTAGATGAAACATGGCAATATGGATTGTTTGGACAAAGGCATTCTGAATTTAAACACTTATTAACGCAAATTTCGGTATTTCTAAATCAGCATCGTGATTTTACCTCTATTGAAAGTTTAGACTTAAAATCTCGTCATACATTAATTCGCATGTGGGCAGAATTTATTGCTTTTCAATCGAGCAATCAGATTAGTCCATTGTTATTTAAATTAGCCCTCAACAAACCTAAACTTCAAAAATATATTTTACCCATTCAGAGACTGGATTATTTGACTTGGTATATAGATAACTACTTATATCACAATGAAGATTATCGAAAAGCAATTGAAAATTTAAAATGTCCAACAACCTTTTTTAGCGGTGAACAGTCAACTTTATACCCCATACAAGGGCAAAATTTAATTGCGCAAAGTGTAGAAAACTCACAACAAATTATTTTCAAAAATTCGGGACACACACCCCTTATTAGCGAACCTATAAAATTTACAAAAGAAATTCATCAGTTTTTAATACAGTAGAAAATCATTCACTTTAAATATACGATTAAGCCTATGCTTATTCGGCATATTTTTTAATCTAAGCACTTATAAAACAACATATATAATTAACATGTTTTATCTACAGTGAATCATAAAAATCAGCTAAGATTTACCATAACTAAAGCTTAGCTATAGATAAAATTAAGGAAGAATTATGGCGCAGTTTGCTGTCATTGGATTAGGTAGTTTTGGCGCAACAGTTGCCACAGAACTTGTTAATTTAAAACATGATGTGATTGGTATTGATATTGAAAAAAAATACGTCGAGAGTATTTCCGATTTACTCACCCATTCAGTCATTGCAGATGCAACCGATGAACATGTTCTAGATGAACTCAATATTACCCAATGTGAGGCTGTTGTTGTTGCCATTGGTGAAGACATAGAAGCGAGTATTTTATGTGTATTACATCTTAAAAACTTAGGTGTAGAAAAAATTTGGGTAAAAGCAAAATCTAAAGCACATCACATGATTTTAACCCACTTAGGGATTTGTAAAATTATCCACCCCGAAGAAGATATGGGTGTTCGTGTTGCTCAAAGTTTAAGCTACCCCATGGTTAGCCGCTATATGGCACTTAATGATGACCATTATTTGGTTAAAGTAGAAATTACTCCACATCTTCAAGGTACACGTTTTAATCAAATTATGGGGCATTCTCCTGAAGTAAAAGCCATTTTACATAAGCGTGAACAAGAAATTAATTACAATATCGATCCTAATTTAATTTTACAAGATGGTGATATATTAATCGTTGAAGGTGCCTTAGAACCTTTACGTCGTCTATCTAAACACTTTTCTGCAAAATAGGAATATCTCCTATGAAGCAACTGCGCAATAAACAAAATAATAGTATTAATTTAAGCCCACCAAGCTTATTAGCCTTAGGATTTCTCAGCTTTATTATTTTAGGAACATTATTATTAAAGCTTCCATTTTCTAATCACGGCGATCTATCTTGGTTAGATGCACTCTTTACTGCAACTTCAGCTGTTACCATTACAGGACTTTCTGTTGTAAATGTCGGTGAAGCCTATACGGTTTTTGGAAAAGTAATCATTATGTTGCTTATTCAATGTGGTGGCTTAGGCTTTATGACCTTTGCCATATTAGCGGCATTAAGTTTGTCTCCTAAAATTGGTTTAAGACAACAAGTGATGGCACAAGATACTATTGGGCAGACTAGCCTAACCAAAGTTTCTTTCACCGTTAAAGGCGTACTACTTTATTCTTTATTTTTTGAGTCTATTGGTACCGTTATTTTAACCATTGCATGGATGGAAGATTACGACTTTGCCAAAGCCTTTTTTTATGCTGCATTTTATAGTGTTTCAGCTTTTAATAATGGCGGATTTTCCTTATTCCCCAATAGCTTAATGAGCTTTTCAGACAAATACTTTATTACCTTTACCATTAGCATGTTGTACATTATTGGCGGCATTGGTTTTGTAGTACTTATGGATATTAAACGTGCCAAACGCTGGAAACGACTTTCAGCTAATAGCAAACTGATTATTTCCACAATTGCTGGATTAAACCTAGTTGCCTTTATCCTTTTATGGGCAATTGAAGCCAACAACCCATTAACACTCGCACCTATGAGTATGGGAGATCAGGCTTTGAATGCTTGGTTCCATGCAACAGTTCCTCGTTCTTCGGGTTTTAATAGTTTAGAACTCAGTAAGATGCAAGATGCATCCACACTTGTCACTATGGTATTAATGTTTATTGGTGGTGGCTCTTTAAGTACGGCGGGAGGCATTAAAGTTGGAACATTTATTATTGTTGTTTTGAGTGTAATTACTTTTTTAAGACGCTCAGAAGAACTACGTGTTTTCAATCATTCAGTCGCAAAAACAACTTCATTTAAAGCACTTGCTGTGGTTTCAATTACAGGCATTTTAATTTTTCTAGGCTTATTTAGTTTACTACTTATAGAACCAAAGCATCATTTTTTAGATTTACTTTTCGAAGCCGTTTCCGCTGCTTGTACCGTAGGTTTATCTCGTGGTGTAACAGGTGAACTACAGCCTGCTAGCTTGTTTGTTTTAATGATTCTAATGTTTGCAGGTCGATTAGGCCCTTTAACATTAGCCTATTTAATTGCGACACCTAAGAAAAGCCGTATTAAACACCCTCAAACAGATATTCAAATTGGTTAATATTTTATCTTTACGGTTTCAAATTAAAAATAAAAAGCCACTTTAAAAGTGGCTTTTTATTAATATTAAAAATTAAAACCAATCTAAAAGCGATACACCTAAACCTACATACGTTGCCTTATGATTATAGTCAATTAAGCTCTCTCCATAACCATGGAACAACTGGAACTTACCACGTAAATGACCGCTAATTGGGAAATTCCAGTCAAACTGAGCTGCACCACGTGAATCATTTCCACCTTTCAAACTATGGCGCAACATTAAGCTAAAATCTTGGTCTTTATAGCGATAAAATGCTGTCAAATCACCACGACCAATATAGTTTTCAATATCTGGGTTGTTATCGTCTTTTTTATCTTCTTTAATACGGTACCAAGGACGAAGCATTAAGGCAAAGTTTTCACGCTCGAAACCCACATTGAGCATGACACGATTCCAACTACGTGACCAAGGATCAGATCGACCATTTGATTGATGATTGAATGTTACACCCAATAAGCGACCATTTAAGCCAAACATTTCGTAATTGGTACGAAACATTAAACTTGCTTCAGGTTCATAATTGGTTTCACGAAACGGACGAGACTCATCGCCGTTATACATTTGCCAACGAGATGACTGCGTATAGCCTAACCACACATCACCATTGTCACCAAAAAGATTTTCAACCGCTTTTGTTTTCAATGAAAGTTGATATTTCATTTCCAATGAATCTAATGGAACAACCTCATCTGTACTTACCACATTTTGTGGGTTCTTACTTACAGGCTGCTCATTCTTTTTAGATGTCCAAAATGCAGGTAAAACATAAACAGGTTTATAAGCACGAACTTGCCATGTACCTAATTTACTTTCAGGTGAAAGCTCCCAACGACTATCTAGCAAGGATGTGTTAGGTGTAAATACAGGTGCTTCCACAGCAACAACATTGTTCTTAATTTTCTGTTTAAGACTTTCAGATTCAGTTGAAATAGAACGCGCAGCTTCACGCTCTGAAACAAACTGATGGGCTTCAGCCTGTGGAGCCTTAAATAGCGCATCATAACAAGCCAATCGCTGTGGATTTGACTGCAATGCCACACATGCATCTGCACTTGCAGGTGAAACTAAGTCAGCTGCATGCAAGCCCGAACCAAGCACAGCAGTACTTAAACCTAAAATGAGTGGCTTGTATTGAAACGCCATTAAAACTTCCCCAAAAGTTAATTAACTTGCTTAATTGAAAAACCAAGCTCTTGCAATTGTTCACGCTTCGCAATAGGCGCAACCACAGCTTTAGATGGTTTTTGTTGACGTAAATACACATCTGCAACACGCTTTAAATCATCCAAATTAACAGACAATAAGCGTTCACGTAATTGTGCTCTAAATGCTGGTGTACGCGCATGTAAGAGTGAATAACATGCTGTAATTGCTTCACCCGCAGGTGAACCTGGTTTATCCATACTCGCAATTAGACCTAGAATTGCTTCCTCTAGCTGATGTGGTAATTGCTCAGTATTAAATAACCAATCTACACCTGCTTCAAAATCTTGGAATGTTTCTGCTAAACGTGGATCACGATAGCTATAGAAACGGAATGAACATGCATTGCCGTCATAGCTTGCACCACCACCATAAGCACCACCTTTTTCACGAATAGCGCTATGCAAGAAACCATTACGCAAATATGCAGCAAGAACCATTAATGGCGCAGCGTCAGGATGTGATACTTCAACAGCAGCATAAGCAGAAGAACAGAATTGAACATTGGCTTGAATCAACCATGCTTCATCATTGTCACTATTTTCAAAAGAAATCTGTGTAAGTTCAGCATCTACTTGATCAATCGATAACTTATCCCAAACTTCTTGAATTTCTTCAACCAAACGATCTGACTGATGTTCTTCACATACCAATAAGAACTGTTTTCGTGCTTTCAATAAACGGTTATGAATGACTTTTAACTCTTGAATCAATTGATCATAAGCAGCTTCATCATTCTCGATTTTGCTAACCAATTCACCTAACCAATTTAATGCACCTAGACCTGTTGTATTGTAGTCACGTAATGCCAAAGCACTGTGGTTACGTCCTGCAATTTGCATTGCATAACTATGACCAGAACCCGACAAACGTGCAGACCAACGTGTTTTACGTTGTTGTAAAAGTTCAATAATACGATCTTTTTCATCGAAACGTAATTGTTCAAAAGCAACTTTCAACAAGCGAATAGCTTCTAAATTATTCACTAAAGATTTTGTTGTTAAAGTTAACCAAGCTGTAATTTTACCTTTATCGTCCACTTTAGAACGTAAAGATGCACCCATTCCTAAACCACCACTTACCGCAGTTTGTAGCTGTTGCAATTCTAGATAATCATACTCACCTGCACCTACTTCACCCATTAAAATAGACATTAGATTGAAGTATGGTGATTTTACGATGTCATCTGGAATTTGAATAAGCACTTGGTTGTAATAAATACCATTTGTACCCGCATGATATAAATTTAACGGTGTATCTAAACGATTTGAAATAATTTCACGTAGTTGACCTTGTATAATCTGCATTTGTGCAGGTACATCTTCCAAGCCCACTTTTGGTAATAAATTCAAATCATCTGGAGTATCTTGACGAACTTTCAAAGCTTCAGTTTGTGTAATAATTTCAGCTTTATCTGCTTCTGTTAGTTTGGCACCAATTGCAGCTAAACGTGCTTTTTCATCTTCCGCTTCTTTTGCAGATTTTGTTGCATCAGGCACTAAAGTCATTTGCACACGATGTGGATTATCAATCAAATGTTCTTTAATTAAGTTAGACAACCACATAGGGTCTTTTAACTCTTCTTTAACATTTGCAATGGCAGTATCTACATCCCATACATCCACAGGGTCTGAATGATGAATTGCACTGCTTAAACCGTTTAAAATTAGGCTTAAACCGTATGGCATACCATCGCCATTAATTTCACGCTGATGTAATTCAATTTGATGTAAAATCGCATCAACCATTTGTGAATCTACAGGCTTAGATGCTACATCTTCTAAAATTTGGAACACGCCATTTTTGAATTCTTCAGCATGTTCAGGGTTTGAACCTTGCACACCACAGAAGAAAGTCATTTCATAGTTAGAATCATCTACGCCCATAATTGGACCTGTAGATTGTGCATAACCACAAGTTTCTAAATAATGACGCAATGGTGATGCCGAATCTTCAAGTAAAATACCTTCTACAAGACGCATACCTAAACGAATTTTAATGTCACTTGCCTTTGGCAATAACCAAGAAATAATGTGATAAGTCTTATCTTTTAAATCTTCAGCGTCTACCGCATAAGTTTCAGTTACCGCAATTGGCGCAGTTAAACGAGTTTCAGGCTTAGACTCAAGCGTTTGCCCTTTATCAAATTTTGACAAAGCTAAAGTTTCAAATTGCTCTTGAAGCTTATGCGCAGGCTCATTACCAAAGGTCATAAACACCGCATTACTTGGGTGATAATGCGATTTATAGAAACCCACCAACTCATCATAAGTTAAGTCTGGAATATCTTTAGGATCACCACCTGAGTTGTAGTGATACGTTGTTTCAGGGAATAAATGATGTGCTAATTGGTGATACAACTGATCTGAAGGTGAGCTCATTGCACCTTTCATTTCATTAAATACTACGCCCTTATAAACAGGTTCGCCATTTTCAAGCTCTATACGAATACCTTCTTGTGCAAAATCTAATGGATTTAAATTTGCCGCAAAAGTTGCATCTAAATAGACAGAAAGTAAGTTTTGAAAATCTTTTTTATTCTGTGTTGCAAATGGATACGCTGTCCAATCTGCCGCTGTAAACGCATTCATAAATGTGTTTAATGAACGACGAATCATTAAGAAGAATGGGTCACGTACAGGGAACTTTTCTGAACCACAAAGCGCTGTATGTTCAAGAATATGCGCTTCGCCTTTTGAATCCATTGGTTGTGTACGAAATGCAACCAAAAATACATTTTCATCATGGCTTGTTGCTAAGTGATAATGCACCGCACCTGTTACTTTGTGCTTATATTCACATACTAATATGTCTAAGGCTTCAACATGGTGTTGACGTACCAACTGAAACGCTGGATGAACAGTTTGAGAAATAGTTTCAGTGACATCTACAGTCATGTGATCTCCAAATTTAATGCTTTTTTAAGTGTGACGATTATACCTTAAAAAAAGTACCATGAATGCCACAATCTCTGTATTCCTAGTTTTTTAGTGTGTATTTAAAATTTGATTTTTTAGGGCAACAAAAAGAGTGAATACCCAGCTAAGATTGATTATTTTTATAAAATAAAAAAAATTCAAAGAGCATTACAAGCATTTTACTCATAATGCTCTTTTGAAAGCTAAATTAAATATTTGAAATAATTATAGTTTGGATGGTTTTCCACAAATACATAATTCATTTTCTGATAAAAGTTCGCAGCTGGTTTTAGCTCCGTGTTTAAACAAAGTGCAGAAAAATTAGTAATCGCCTTTTTCTCTAAATATTGAAGCAACTGTTTGCCTACGCCATGCTTACGATATTCAGGTAACACATAAAAACGACGTACGCGACCAATGCGTGCTTCAATATCCTGTTCATTCCATTGTAAATTCAAACCGCCACAAGCAATTAATTTTCCATCATCATAAGCCATGAGTAAAAACTCATTAGGTTTATCGAACCGATTTTTACCACTTTCAAATTCTTCAATCATGCGCGTAACAAACTCAAAACCTTCTTTATTCGCTTGTTCCGCAAGTTGCATAATTGTTTCTGGTAATTCCTTCTTTTCTTGAATTTCTATCTTCATCTTTTTTCCCAAAATCACCCTACGTTTTAAACCAATACCACTGCTATATGTTGAATTTTATTCATGAATCTATTGCTAACTTGAGCATTGGTGTAAACTCATCATTTTAAATATTTACGTGATTAAAAATATGACCACTGTTGATCTTTTTGCAATTGGTAATGCATTAATTGACCAAGAATTCAAAGTCTCGGATGACTTTCTTACTCAACAAAATTTGCAAAAAGGCACTATGCAATTAACAGATGGTGAAACACAAGCAAATTTATACAACAACTTACTCAAAACTCAAAGCTATAAAGGTCAAGCTTCAGGCGGTTCTGCTGCAAATACAACCGTTGCTTTTAGTGCATTAGGCGGTTCTGCCTTTTACGCTTGCCGTGTTGGTCATGATGAACTTGGCTCAATTTACCTTAAAGGTTTAAATGACGCGAATATCCATACTACCAAAAAGTCAATTAGTAACGGTGTTACAGGCACTTGCATGGTATTAATCAGCGAAGATTCTGAACGTACTATGCATACATACCTCGGTATTACAGCTGAGTTAAGCGATGCTCAAATCGATTTTGAACCATTAAAAACAGCAAAATGGTTGTATATCGAAGGCTATTTATCTACAAGTGATACTGCACGTTTAGCGGTAAAACAAGCACGTGAAATAGCAAAAGCAAATGGCGTAAAAATTGCTTTAACTTTATCAGATCCAGCAATGGTTCAATATGCACGTCAAGGCTTAGATGAGCTACTAGACGATGGTGTAGATTTACTATTCTGTAATGAACAAGAAGCTTTAATGTATACAGAAACGGATCATATTGATGCAGCACTGACTAAATTAAAATTACTTAGTCAGTCTGTTGTCATTACACTAAGCGAAAAAGGTGCATTAATCTCAAATAAAGAAGAAACCTTTACTGTTGCAGGTCGTAAAGTTACTGCGGTTGATACCAATGGTGCTGGTGATGCTTTTGCAGGATCTTTCTTATATGCTGTAAATGCAGGACTTAGTGAAAAATTTGCTGCCGAAATTGCAGTATTAGTTTCAAGCCAAGTTGTCTCACAATTTGGTCCGCGTCTTGCTGTAAACCAATATGCTGAACTCCTAAATACTTTTAATCAGGAAGCTGTTTAAATGAACCGAATTTGCATGATGGAAGATGTTCCAGAACGTGAAGCACGCTCTTTTGAAACATCTGACGGAGATAACATTTTTGTGACACAACGTGATGGTGCATTCTATGCGTACCAAAACTTATGCCCGCACCTACAAGTTGAACTTGAATATCTTGAAAATCAATTTCTAGATAGAGAACAAGAATACATCGAATGTTCTACACATGGTGCGTTATTCTTAGTAGAAACAGGTGAATGTATTTCTGGTCCATGCCAAGGTCAGTCACTTGAAAAAGTTGAAATAACAGTACATTCTGATGGTGGTATTTACTTAACTGAAGAATAAATTTTATAGGTTTTCGCCATGTATAACTTTTTAACAAATGTGAACTTATTTCCTTTTCATTTAAGTTTATTCATTTTAATTGTTCTTAGCATGGCGGAAACTTTAGGTTATTACATTAACTTTAAACCAAGTAATCTATTTAATCACCTCTTCTCTAAACGCCTAACAGAATCACCACTGATTAATGTAAAATTTTCAAAATTACTTATTTTTATTTTTTTACTGCTCAACTTCAGTGTCGCAGGCTATTTTATTCAATTTGCAGTTTTTGCAAAAATACATTCTTTTGTTCCATCGTACTACATTATTTTCCCTGCACTAATCATTGCTGTGTTCTTTACAGTCTTTATGATTCATTGCCTAGACCAAGTCATTAAACCAAAAACCTCTAAACAGAATATTAGCCTGATTGGCCGACTCGCAACCATTTCAAGTGGTCATGCACGACCTGGATTTTCTGCGCAAGCACGTATACGTGATCAATTCGGACAACTACATTATATTCAGGTCGAACCTGAATTTGGCGAACTTGGATTTCAAACTCAAGTCATTATTGTTCGTAAAAAGAAATCTCACTACATTGCCAAAAAAATTTCCAAATCGACTGATTTATTTTATTAAAAATCACACAAAAAAACATCACTTTCGCTTCTACTCACAGCACCACTCTTTAGATATTTTAATTATAGATCGCCTTACAATTTGATTGTTTTTTATACTAAAAGCCTTTCGTGCTGTCAGTTTTAGATATTATTTACCGTTATTTTTTACCTTTATTTATTTTAATTTTTTTAAAATATACATTAAAAAAAACCAAATAACCAAGTAAAAAAGTTGGTTTAATTTGCCAACCAATAAACATTTAAAATAAAAGACATTATATAAAATTCTATATCAAACCTTATTAGTTGGCTTTAAATTATTTAAAATGAA